>NZ_JBHWJJ010000005.1:0-119463 GCF_042732005.1 Streptomyces sp. NPDC059851
GTCGCAATCCACACCAGGCCAGAAGGCCCTCACCCATTTCAAGATCCCTCAACCGAGACCTGCATCACCCGTCCACAACCTCCCGGGACAGAACAACTAGGGCGCGTGACAGCCGCACGCATCACCGAGCGGAACGCGCGCGGCTGGGGCACGCTGCGGGGCGGGGTCGGGGGGACACCCTCCCGACCCCGGGTGCGGGCCTCCCGCGCCGTCGCCTCCGCCTGGCGTTACGAAGCTTGCTTTTGTTCGCCCGCCTTCGCTTTCCCGGCCCGGCGGCACGAAGTCCGCTTTCGTCTGCCCGCCTTCGTCGCCACCGCCCGGCAGTACGAAGCCCGCCTTCGCCTTGCCACCTTCCCCCCGCCCGGCGTTACCGGGTCCGCCCGCCTCCCCGTCCTCGCCCCCCCCGCCCTCGCCCCCCGCCCCCTCACACCCGCAGCACCTCCACCCCCGCCGCCTCGAAGGCGGCTGCCACCGGGGTGGGGAGGCCGGTGTCCGTGACCAGGGTGTGGACCGCTTCCGTCGGGCAGATGCGGGCGAAGGCGCGGACCGCGAGTTTGGTGGAGTCGGCCGCGACGACCACCCGGCGGGCACGTTCGCACAGGAGGCGGTTCATCGCGGCCTCGTCCTCGTGCCGGGTCGCTGCGCCATCGGTGGGGTCGAAGGCGTCGACGCCGACGACGGCGGTGTCCACCGTGAGCTGGCCCAGCACCTGTTGGGCCAGCGGGCCGGTCAGCTCGTACGACTGGGAGCGGGCCACCCCGCCCGTCAGGACGATCTTGAACTGCGGTCTGATGACGAGCTCTCCCGCGATGTTGAGCGCGTTCGTCACCACCGTCAGCGCCGGTGAGCCCGTCGCCAGGTCCCGGCGCCCCGCCAAGGCCCGGGCCACTTCCGTGGTCGTGGTGCCGCCGGTCAGGCCGATCACCTCGCCCGGCGCGATCAGGGCGGCCACCGCTTCGCTGATGCGGTGTTTCTCGGCGGCCCGGCGGGAGGTGCGGTAGCGGAGCGGGAGTTCGTACGAGACGCCGTGCACCACCGCCCCTCCGCGGGTCCGCACCAGCAGCTGCTGTTCGGCCAGCCGGTCGAGGTCGCGGCGGATCGTCGCGGCGGAGACGCCGAGGGCCTCCGCCGCCGGCTCGACCTCCAGTTCGCCCCGCTCCACCAGCAGGTCCAGCAGTGTCTGCCAGCGCTCCTTCCGGGTCATGGACCCCACGGCGTTCGCCCCCTCCGGCGCTCCTCGTGCCGGTCAGCCGTCCGTCCCTCGGCGACCGCACACCCTTCTTCCCCCCCGACACTAGCCCAGCCCATCACCCCCGAGATGCTTGAAGTTGCGTGAAAATGCCCGATAGCGTGCAGGAATCCGCAAGGACGTCATAAAGCGAGCGAGTGCACAAGCCGGGCCAGGGAGCCGTCATGAGCCAGAGCCACGTCGCGTACGAGTTGGGGACCCAGCCCGAGTGCTGGGAGCGGGCGGTCGAACTGGCCCCGGTCCGGCGGGCGGTGCTCCCGCAACCGGGGGAGCGCACCGCGATCGTCGGGTGCGGGACCTCGTACTACATGGCGCAGGCGGCCGCCGTGCTGCGCGAGGAGGCCGGGGAGGGTGAGACCGACGCGTTCCCCGCTTCGGAGTTCCCGCTGCACCGCCGCTACGACCGGGTCCTGGCCCTGACCAGGTCCGGCACCACCACGGAGGTGCTGGACCTGCTGGCCGGGCTGCGGGACGCGGGCGTGCCCACGACCGCGGTGGTCGGGGACCCGGCGACGCCGGTGATGGGCCTCGCCGACGAGCTGGTGGTGCTGGACTTCGCGGACGAGCAGTCCGTCGTGCAGACCCGTTTCGCGACCACCGCCCTGACCCTCCTGCGTGCCCACGTCGGACGGCACACCGCCGCCGCGGTCGCCGACGCGCGGACCGCCCTCGCCGAGCCGCTGCCCGAACGGCTCTCGGAGCACGGCCAGTTCACCTTCCTCGGCCGCGGTTGGAGCGTCGGCCTGGCGCACGAGGCGGCGCTCAAGATGCGGGAGGCGTCGCTCTCCTGGGCCGAGTCCTACCCGGCGATGGAGTACCGGCACGGCCCCGTCAGCATCACCGGCCCCGGCACCCTCACCTGGTGCCTGGGTGCGGCCCCCGAGGGGCTGGCCGAGCAGGTGCGGGCAGCAGGTGGCGCGTGGGTGCCGGCAGGGCGGCTCGACCCGCTCGCCGAGCTGGTACGGGTCCACCGGCTGGCCCTCGCCGTCGCCGCCCGCCGGGAGCTGGATCCGGACCGGCCGAGGAACCTCACCCGCTCGGTGGTCCTCACCTCCGGCGAGGAGGCGGTCCGATGAGTCTGGCCGCAGCCGGTGACCTCGTCGCGGAGGCGGCCGCCGCCGGGCGGGCCGTCGCCGCGTTCAACATCATCACGCTGGAGCACGCCGAGGCGGTCGTCGCCGGCGCGGAGCAGGCGGGCGTGCCCGTCATCCTGCAACTGAGCGAGAACGCGGTGAAGTTCCGCGGCGGGGCGCTGCTCCCGATCTCGCGGGCGGCCGCCGCGTGCGCGGAGGTCGCCGCCGTGAAGGTCGGCCTGCACCTCGACCACGTCAAGAGCCCCGATCTGCTGCGGCAGGCGGTGGACGCCGGCTTCAGCTCGGTGATGTACGACGCCGCGCAGCTGCCGTACGCGGAGAACCTGGCGGCGACCCGCTCCGCCGCCGACTGGGCGCACGCCAACGGTCTATGGGTGGAGGCCGAGTTGGGGGAGGTGGGCGGGAAGAACGGGGAGGCGCCGCTGGATCCGCACGCGCCCGGCGCCCGTACCGACCCGGACGATGCCCGCCGCTTCGTGGCCGATTCCGGGGTGGACGCGCTCGCGGTGGCGGTCGGCAGCACCCACGCGATGACCAGCCGTACCGCCTCCCTGGACCACGCGCTGCTGGCCCGGCTGGCCGAGACCGTGGACGTGCCGCTGGTGCTGCACGGCTCCTCGGGGCTGCCGGACGCGGAGCTCGCAGCCGCCGTCGCCGGCGGCATCCGGAAGGTCAACATCGGTACGGCGCTGAACCTGGCCATGACGGGGGCCATCCGCGCCCACCTCACTCCGGCGGACCCGCGCCCGTACCTGACGGCGGCCCGTACGGCGATGACGGCGACGGCGGTGGCAATGATCGCCGCGCTGACCCGGTGACCCGCTGACCCGGTGATGACCCGGTGACCTGCTGATGGCCCGCTGGCCCGCTGGCCCGCTGGCCCGCTGGCCCGGTGATCCGCGTGCCCCGCTGACCCGCGGACGAGGCCGGCCCCGCCCCGCCCGCGGCTCAGCGCCGCACCAGCCGGGCCCCGTGGCAGGTGATGGCGTGCCACCGGGCCCGGTCCGGGCCCGCGCCGTGGGCGAGGGTCCGCCGGGCCTCGATGGCCGTGACGTGGCGTTCGTCGGTGAGGCACATGACGAGGAACAGCGCCGTGTGCTCGGGCTCCACCGTCTCGTAGTAGTACCAGTCGGCCCGGACGGACCGCTTGCCGGACAGGAACGGGCGCTGCAGGAAGTCCTGTACGTCCAGCGGGAAATGACCGAGGACGTCCTGGGCCTCCGCCGGGTCCAGGGCGAGCCGTTCCACCGGTGATCCGGCCCGGCCGGGGACGGTCAGGCCGCCCGCAGCCGCCGCTGCTGCCGGCGGACTTCCGTCGAAGGAGCGGCTCCGCAGGGTCCCGGGCTCCAGCCGTACCCGTTCGCCCCGGTACTCCCGGGCCGGGCTGGTGGACAGCATGTTCCGCAGCCGCCCGGCGGGTCGTTCGGGCTCTGCCGGCAGGAGCCGGCAGAGCCCGCGGTCGCCGAGCACCACCGCGAAGGGGGCGCGGTCTTCGGTGAGGTGGGCCCACCAGAGCAGGACCGTGCCGGCCTTCTCCAGGGTCTTGGCCCGTGCGTCGTCCGGGAGCCGCTGCCAGCAGGCGTCCCGGTCGGGCAGCTCCGGGTCGACGGGCAGGGGCCCGGGCTCGTGGATCTGGGTCAGCCCCTCGGGCTGCTCCGCCCGGGCGGTGGGCCGGGCCTCCGGTGGCCGTCGTGCCGGCCCGGCCGGCAGCCGGTCCGCAGGGCGCGGTTCCGGCATCCGGTCCCGCCCGGCGAACTCGCGCCGCCACGCCTCGTCCCGGTCCCTACCCGTCCTGTCCGTGCCCATTGAGTCCTCCGGTTGCGCGCCCCGACCCGACCGACCTGCCATTGTCCGGCAGGGCGGTCCCGCCTGTCAGGCGTTCAGCGCGGCGAGCGCGGCCTGGGCGGAGGCGACCAGGGGCTCGGAGGCCGGACGATCCCGCTGTCCGCGATCATCTGCCGTACGTCCACGGCCAGACCCCGAGCCCCGGACCCTTCCAGATTCTTGAAACAGGTTCTACTCTGCCCTGCGCCGGCCGGCGGCCGCCCGGCCGGCCGCGCCGCACCACCCGACAGCGGAACAACCCGGAGGGGCCGTGCACCTCGAATACACGCCCGAGCAACAGCAGTTGCGCAGCGAGCTGCGCGCCTACTTCGCCGAGCTGGTACCGCAGGACGTCCACGCCCGCTACGCGGACCCGGCGGCCCAGAAGCGGTTCTACCGGGAGACGATCCGCAGGCTCGGTGCCGACGGCTGGCTCGGGGTGGGCTGGCCCGAGGAGTACGGCGGGCGCGGCATGTCGGCCGTGGACCAGTTCATCTTCTTCGACGAGGCCGCACAGGCCGTCGTCCCGCTGCCGCTGATGGCCCTCAACACGGTCGGGCCCACCCTCATGCGGTTCGGCACCGCCGAGCAGAAGGCGTACTTCCTGCCGAGGATCCTCTCCGGCGAGATCGACTTCGCCATCGGCTACAGCGAGCCCGACGCCGGCACCGACCTCGCGGCCCTCACATGCCGGGCCGTCCGCGAGGGCGACGAGGAGACGGGCACGTACGTCGTCAACGGCCAGAAGACGTGGACCACCAACGGGGACACCGCCGACTGGGTGTGGCTCGCCGTTCGCACCGACCCGGACGCCCCCGCCCACAAGGGCATCACCATGCTCCTCGTGCCGACGAGCGACCCCGGCTACTCCTGCACCCTCATCAACACACTCGCCTCACACGACACCACGGCCAGCTACTACGAGAACGTCCGCGTCCCCGCCGGTCACCGCGTCGGGCAGGAGAACCAGGGCTGGCGACTGATCACCAACCAGCTCAACCACGAGCGGGTCACCCTCGCCGCCCACGGCACCATGGCGATCCGGGCGCTGCACGACGTCCAGCGCTGGGCGGCCGCGACCAAGCTCGCGGACGGGCGCCGCGTCATCGACCTGTCCTGGGTCCGCGGCCGCCTCGCCCGCACCCACGCCCGGCTCGACGCGATGAAGCTGCTGAACTGGCAGATGGTGAGCGCGGTCCAGGACGGCACCCTGACCCCGCAGGACGCCTCCGCCGTCAAGGTGTACGGCTCCGAGGCGCGCAGGGACGCGTACGCCTGGCTGATGGAGGTGGTCGGCGCCGCCGGCCCCCTCAAGGACGGATCGGCGGGCGCCGTCCTGCACGGCGAACTGGAACGCGGCTACCGCAGCGCGGTCATCTTCACCTTCGGCGGCGGCAACAACGAGATCCAGCGCGAGATCATCTCCTGGATCGGCCTGGGCATGCCCCGCGTCCGGCGCTGACGGCGGCGGCCGGCTCAGCGGACCAGGACCGCCTCGCCGGACCGGGGTACGACGGCCGTCCAGCCGAGTTCGGCGTCGATCCGGTCCCGGAGCGTTTCGGCGGCGGTCTCCTCGCCGTGGACGAGGTAGGTGGCGTGCGGGGCCGGGGCGGCGCGCAGCCAGTCGAGGATCTGGTCGGCATCGGCGTGTGCGGAGAAGTGCGGGACGTCGACGACTTCGGCGCGTACGGGAACGTCCTCGCCGAACATCTTCAGCGTGCGGGCGCCGTCCACCAGGCTCCGGGCGCCGGTGCCCTCGGTGGCGAAGCCGACGGTCACGACGGCGTTGCGGGAGTCGGGCAGGATCCGGTGGAGGTGGTGCAGGACGCGGCCGCCGGTGGCCATGCCGGCGGAGGAGACGATGACCGCCGGGCCGGTGGTGTCGTTGATGTCGATCGACTCCTGGACGGTGCGCGCGGCCAGGAAGGGCTCCGGGCTGATCGCGGCCCCGCCGCGGGCGATGACCTCGGGCCGGAGCTCGGGGGAGCGGGCCCGTACGGCGCCGCGGTAGACGTCGAGGGCGGCCAGGGCCATGGGGCTGTCGACGTAGACGGGCACGTGGCGGGGCAGGGTGCCGTCGCCGCGCAGGGCGGCGAGTTCGTGCAGGACGACCTCGGTGCGGTCGATCGCGAAGGCCGGGATGACCACCGTTCCGCCCCGCGCGAGCGCCCGGGCGATCGCCGAGGCGAAGGTGCGCTGCCCGCGCTCCTGGTCGTGGCGGCGGTTGCCGTACGTGGACTCCAGGAGCAGGACGTCGGCGCCGGAGAAGGGCTCGGGCGGGAGGAGCAGCGGGTGGCCGGGACGGCCCAGGTCGCCGCTGACGGCCAGGGTGTGGCCGTCCTCCAGGGTCAGGTGGGCCCAGACGGAGCCGAGGATGTGGCCGCCGTGGTGCAGTCGCAGGAGCGTCCCGGCCATGACCTCGACCTCGCTGCCGACCGGGACCGGGTCGAGGAACTTCACCGTCAGGTCGACGTCGTCATCGTCGTAGAGCGGCTGGGCCGGCCGGCGCTTGGACCAGCCGTGCCGGTCGGCGTGCTCGGCGGCCTCCGTCTGGAGGCGGGCGCTGTCGCGGAGCACGATCTCGGTGAGGCGGGCGGTGGCGGCGGTGGCCAGGACGGGGCCGCGGAAGCCGTGCCGGACCAGGCGCGGCAGGTATCCGCAGTGGTCCAGGTGGGCGTGGGTGACGACGACGGCGTGGATGTCGGCGGCGGCGCAGGGCAGCTCGGCCCGGTTGCGACGGCGCTGGTCCGCGACACCCTGGAAGAGCCCGCAGTCGACGAGGATCCGGGCGTGGTCGCTCTCGACGAGGAACTTGCTACCGGTGACCGTCCGCACACCGCCGAGGAAGGACAGCAGGGCCGGGCGGGCCGGGGCGGCGGAGAACGGCGCTGACCGGGGCATGGCAGCAGCCCTCCCTTCGGAACGGACGCCGGCTTCCACCATCCCACCGGCACGCCCCTCCTGCAGGGGACCGACCGGTCCGTCCCGCAGGGGACCGACCGGTCCCGCCGAGGGGCCGACCGGCCCGAGCGGGGCGGGGCGACCCGGGCACAGTCTGACGGGTGAACCCTGCGCAGTACTCCTCCGCACAGCACCCCGCAACCCGCACAGCAGACAGAGAGAAGGCGCGCCATGAAGGCACTCGTCTTCCAGGGGCCCGGACGAACCAGCTGGCAGGACGTTCCGGACCCGTCGATCAAGGACGCCGCCGACGCGATCGTCCGGGTCGACGCCGTCACCATCTGCGGCACCGACCTGCACATCATCAAGGGCGACGTCCCCGAAGTGGCGCCCGGCCGGGTCCTGGGCCACGAGGCCGTGGGCACCGTCGTCGAGACCGGCGGCGACGTCCGTACCGTCCGCCCCGGTGACCGCGTGCTCATCTCGTGCATCTCGGCCTGCGGCCGCTGCCGGTTCTGCCGGCAGGCCCGCTACGGCCAGTGCCGCGGGGGCGGCGGCTGGGTCCTGGGCCACACCATCGACGGCACCCAGGCCGAATACGTGCGCGTCCCCTTCGCGGACCTGTCCGTCCACCCGCTACCGAGCGCCCTCGCCGACCACGAGGCGGTCCTGCTCGCGGACATCTTCCCGACCGCGTACGAAGTGGGCGTCCTCAACGGCGACGTCCGCCCCGGTGACACGGTCGTCGTGGTCGGCGCCGGCCCCATCGGCCTGGCCGCCATCGCCGCTGCCGGCCTCTACAGCCCGTACCGGACCATCGCCGTCGACCTCACCGCCTCCCGGCTCGCAGCCGCCCGTGAGTTCGGTGCCGATGCCACCGCGAGCGCACGGGAGGAGCCCGAGCAGCTGGTGGAGGACCTGACCGAGGGGCTCGGTGCGGACGTGGTGATCGAGGCCGTGGGCGTGCCCGAGGCGTTCGAGCTGTGCACCCGCATGGTCCGTCCCGGTGGCCGGGTCGCGAACATCGGCGTCCACGGCAAGCCGGCCGTCCTCCACCTCGAAGACCTGTGGATCAAGGACGTGACCCTCACCACCGGCCTCGTCGACACCCACTCCACCCCCATGCTGCTGCGGATGACGGCCGCGGGCCGGCTCCCCGTGGCCAGGATGGTCACCCACCGCTTCGAGCTGGACCGGATGGAGGAGGCGTACGAAGTCTTCTCCCGCGCCGGCGACACGGGCGCCCTCAAGGTCGTGCTCGGCGGACCGCAGCACGACACGGTGGCCGTGCCTCCCCAGGAGCAGTGATCGCCATGAACAGCACCCCGCGCACCCCGCACCAGCCGTCCGTCGGGACGACCGGACGCACCGACCTGGGCCGCCGCCTGGCGGCCCGCCGCGAGTCCCTCGGCCTGAGCCGAGAGGAGCTGGGCCGGCAATGCGGAGCGGACGCCAACTACATCGCCTACCTGGAGGAGCACGCGGCCTCGCCGTCCATCGGCACCCTCGTCCGCGTCGCCGACGCCCTCGGCATCACCGTCGACGACCTGACCGGTGCCGCCGCCGAACGGGTCCCCGGCCGGTCCACCGCACGGCGCGACACCGCGCTCGTACCGCTGGACGAGGCCGAATGCCAGCGGCTGCTCGGCACGCACGGCGTGGGCCGCATCGCCGTCTTCACCCCCGACGGCCTGGCCGTCCTCCCCGTCAACTACCTGGTCGCGGGGACAGGCATCGCCTTCCGCACCTCCGAGGTAGCCACCGCCGCCAAGGCCGCGGGAACGGAGGCCGCCTTCGAGATCGACCGCATCGACGACGTGACCGCCGAGGGCTGGAGCGTACTGGCCGTCGGTGCACTCACGGCCGTCACCGACGCCGGTGAACTCCGCCACCTGAACGCCGAGGCCCGGTCCGGCCCCTGGGCGGGCGGGGGACGCACCCACTGGATGAAGCTCACCCCCGTACGGCTCACCGGCCGTCGCGTGGTGCACGGCTGATGGACGCCGTGCGCGCCGTCGTCTTCGACACGGACGGGGTCCTCCTGGCCACGGCGGCCCACCACGCCGCCGCGTGGAAGGAGACCTTCGACGGCTGCCTCCCGCGGTGGGGGCGGCGCCCCGGTGGACGGCCGCGCCCCTTCGACGCCGTCCGCGACTACCGGGACCTGGTGGACGGCAGGTCCCGGCTCGACGGCGTACGGGCCTTCCTCGCGGCCCGCAGCATCGAGCTCCCCGGCGGCACCCCGCAGGATCCGCCGGGGTGCACCACCGTGCACGCGGTCGCCGCCCGCAAGGAGCAGATCTTCTCCGCAAGGGTGCGGACCGAAGGCGTGGAGGTCTTCGACGACGTACGGCCCGCGCTCCTGCACCTGAGGGAGATGCAGGTAGGGTGCGCGGCCGCTTCGGCCTCCCGGCACGCCCGCTCCCTCCTCGAATCCGCCGGGCTCAACGGCCTGTTCGGCGCCCTGGTGGACGGGGAGGACGCGGACGCGCTGGCGCTCCCGGGCAAGCCGGACCCGGCCCTCTTCCTGGAGGCGGCCCACCGGCTCGGTGCCGGCCCCCAGCACACCGCCGTGGTGGAGGACGCACTCCCCGGCGTCGAGGCGGGACGACGGGGCCGCTTCCGCCTCGTCGTCGGGATCGACCGCGACGGCGACCCGCACGGCGCGGACGCCCTGCGCGCGCACGGCGCCCACCTCGTCCTGCCCGACCTCGGCCGACTGCCCACCGTGCTCGCCGGCGGCCGGCCGTGAACACCGGCACCTCCTGGCGGTGGGAGTACCCGCGCTACGACCCCGTGACCGAACGGCTGGCCGAGTCCCTGTGCACCCTCGGCAACGGCCGCTTCGCCACCCGCGGCTCGGCCCCCGAGAGCACCGCCGACGGCGTCCACTACCCGGCCACCTACCTGGCCGGCTGCTACAACCGCCTCACCTCCGCCGTCGCCGGACGCACGGTCGTCAACGAGGACCTGGTCCGGCTGCCGGACTGGACCGCCCTGCGCTACCGCTGCCTGCCCGACGACGCACCGCCCGGCGACTGGCTCGCCCCCGATCACCCGAGCTTGCGCCACCACCGCGTCTCGCTGGACCTGCGCACCGGAACGCTGACCCGTCGCATGCTCTTCCACGATGCCGAGGGCCGCCGCCTCGGGGTCACCCACACCCGCCTCGTCCACATGGGCGACCCGCACCTCGCCGCGCAGCGCACCGTCTTCCGCGCGTACGGCTGGAGCGGCCGGATCGAGGTCGTCGCCCCGCTCGACGGCGACGTCGCCAACACCGGTGTGGAACGCTACCGCGCCCTGGACGGACGTCATCTCGTCGTGCACCGGGCCGGGGTGGAGGCGACGGGCACGGCTTGGCTGTCCCTGCGCACATCGGCCTCCGACGTACGGGTCGGGCTCGCCGTCCGCACCACCGTGCGGCCCCTGGTGGCCATGGACGGGGCGTGTACGGCCACCGCCGCCACGCAGACGGTCTTCCTCCCGGTCAGGCGGGCGCGGCCGGCCGTGGTGGTGAAGACGGCCGCCCTGTTCGCCTCGCTCGACCGTCCCCTCGCCGATCCCGTGCGGCGCGGCATCGAGTACGCCGGGCACGCCCCGGACTTCGCGTCCCTGCTGGCGTCCCACCGGACGTCCTGGCAACGGATCTGGAACGACGGGGAGCTGAGAGTGGAGGGTGAGACCGGCAGGATCCTGCGCCTGCACGCCTTCCACGTGCTGCAGACCCTCTCGCCGCACACCGCCGAGCTCGATGCCGGAGTGCCCGCCCGGGGTCTGCACGGGGAGGCGTACCGGGGCCACGTCTTCTGGGACGAGCTGTTCGTCCTGCCCTACCTCGCCCTGCACTTCCCCGAGACCGCCCGCGCCCTACTGATGTACCGGCACCGCCGCCTGCCCGCGGCCCGGGAGGCGGCCCGCCGGGCCGGCGCGGGAGGGGCCATGTTCCCCTGGCAGAGCGGCAGTTCGGGCAGCGAGGAGACGCAGCTGCTGCACCTGAACCCGCGCTCCGGCCGCTGGCTGCCCGACCACTCGCACCTCCAGCGCCACGTGGGCTCGGCCGTCGCCTGGAACGTGTGGCAGTACGGCCTCGCCACCGGCGACACCGGCTTCATGCACGGCCCCGGAGCCGAACTCCTCCTGCACATAGCTCACTTCTGGGCGAGTGCCGCGACCTGGGACGCCGGCCTCGGCCGCTACCGGATCCGGGGCGTCGTCGGCCCCGACGAATACCACGACGCCTACCCGGACGCCGCCGCCCCCGGCATCGACGACAACGCGTACACCAACGTCACCGCGGCCTGGGTGCTGGCCCGCGCCCTCGACCTGTACGGGGAACTCCCGGAGGCCCGGCGCGCCGAGCTCCTGGCACGGCTCGGCCTCGGCGCCGACGACCCCGGACGGTGGGAGGAGCTCTCGCACCGCATGTACGTGCCCTTCCACCGGGACGTCATCAGCCAGTTCCACGGCTACGGCGACCTCGCCGAGCTCGACTGGGAGGCGTACCGCGCCCGCTACCACGACATCCGCCGCCTGGACCGCGTCCTGGAGGCCGAGGGCGACACACCCAATCGCTACCAGGCCTCCAAACAGGCCGACACCCTGATGCTCGGCTACCTCTTCCGCCCTGCGGAACTCGTCCGACTGTTCACCCGACTGGGCTACGCCCTCGACGACGCGCTGTGGGCGCGGACGGTGGCGTACTACCTGCGGCGGACCTGCCACGGCTCGACCCTCAGCAGCCTCGTCCACGGCCGGGTCCTCGCCCGGCAGCAGGGCGCGGACGCCTGGCGGTACTGCCAGGAAGCCCTGATCGGTGACATCACCGACATCCAGGGCGGAACCACCGGCGAAGGCATCCACCTCGGCGCCATGGCCGGCACCCTCGACCTCGTCGAACGCGGCATCACCGGGCTCGCCCCCGGCACGGACGGGCTGCACATCGACCCGGTGCCGCTCTCCGAGGTCCCCGGCTCCGCGTTCTCCCTCTCGTACCTCGGGCACCGGGACGTCCGCATCCGGTTCCGGCCGGGCCGGCTGGGGATCCGCGTCCCGCCGTCCCTCCTCGGCCCGGTTCCGCTGGTCCTTCCCGGCGGCAGGCGGGAGCTGGTCGCCGCGGGCCGGGAACGGTGGTTCCGCCTGCCGGGAGGCTGACCCGGCCCGCCCCTGCTCACCCGCGGCCACGGTTCACCGTCGGCCCCCTCGCATGGCGGTGCGCCAGTGCCCCGCCCACGCTGGAGGGAGAGCGCCGGAAGGGGTGAAGGACATGGGCACGCAGCATGAGGCTCCGCGGATCGTGGTGGGCGTCGACGGGTCGTCCTCCTCCCGGGCCGCCCTGCGCTGGGCGGTGCGGTACGCCGGTCTCGTCGGCGGGGAGGTGGAGGCGGTCACGGCCTGGGAGGTCCCCGGCGAATCGTCGTGGTCGGCCCCGGCGGTGGACGCGACGTTCGACGAGGAAGAGGCCGAACGGAGTCTGGTCGAAGAGGTGCGCACGGTACTCGGCGAGGAAGGTGCCGCCCTGGTGCACGAGCGCCTTGTGCACGGCCACCCGGCCGAGGTCCTGGTGGACGCGGCACAGGGGGCCGACGTGCTGGTCGTGGGCAGTCGCGGACACGGCGGCTTCCGTCGGGCCCTGCTCGGTTCGGTGAGCCAGCAGGTGGCGCTCCACGCCCCGTGCCCGGTGACCATCGTCCGCCCGGACGCGACCGACGACTGAACTGCGGGCAGTTCGGCCCGCACGGCCCCGGCAATGGCGATCACCCCGCCGCGCGGCGCGGTGTGCGGGCCCCTCGTACCGGGGGGCGGGCGTGCGCCTCCTGTCCCCGTGACCCCGGGGCGGGAAGGATGGTGCGGCACGCGCCCGCCCGCCCGGAGTCCACGGAGGTGCCATGCCGGAGCACGGAACGAAGGCTGCGCTGCCACCCGTCCTGCGCGGCTACCGCAGGAGCTGGTTGCGCGGCGACCTGCTGGCCGGGGTCACCGTCGCCGCCTATCTCGTGCCCCAGGTCATGGCCTACGCCGGGGTGGCGGGGCTGCCGCCGGTCACCGGGTTGTGGGCCGTCCTTCCCGCCATGGCCCTCTACACCCTGATCGGGTCGTCCCGGCTGCTGTCCGTCGGACCGGAGTCCACCACCGCCCTCATGACCGCCGTGGCCGTCGCCCCGCTCGCGGGCGGCGACCCCGCGCGGTACGCGGCCCTCGCGGCAGCCCTGGCCGTCGTCGTCGGTGTGCTGTGCACGGTCGCGTGGGCCCTCCGGCTCGGCTTCCTCGCGGACCTGCTCTCCCGGCCCGTGCTCGTCGGCTACATGGCCGGGGTCGCCTGCATCATGATCGTGGACCAGTTGCCCAAGCTCACCGGGGTGAGCAGCAGCGGGTCGGGGTTCTTCCCCCAACTGTTCTCGTTCCTGCGGCACCTCGGCGACGTGAACCGGCCGACGGCCGTCCTGGCGGCCGGATGCCTCGTCCTGCTGTTCGTCCTGCCCCTGCTGGGGCGCGGCGTGCCCGGGCCGCTCGTCGTCCTCGCCCTGTCCACGGCCGTCGTCGCCGGGTTCGGCCTCGACGACCGTTACGGCATCGACGTCATCGGCGCCGTTCCGACCGGGCTGCCGGGCTTCGCCCTGCCCAGCCCGTCGGACTGCGCCGGCCTGGTCCTGCCGGCCCTCGGAGTGCTCCTCGTCGGGTACTCGGACGTCGTCCTGACCGCGCGGGCCTTCGCCCGCCGCGACGACCCCCGGCCCCTGGACGCGGACCGCGAACTGCTCGGCCTCGGCGCGGCCAACCTAGGCGCCGGCGTCCTGCAGGGCTTCCCCGTCAGCAGCAGCGCCAGCCGTACCGCCCTCGCGGACTCCGCGGGCGGCCGCACCCAGGTGTACTCCCTCGTCGGGGCCGTCTGCGTGGTCGCCGTCCTGCTCTTCCTCGGACCGCTGCTCGCCCACACCCCGTCCGCCGCCCTCGGGGCCATCGTCGTCTACGCCGCCCTGCGGCTGGTCGAGGTGGGCGAATTCCGTCGGCTCGCCGCGTTCCGACGTCGCGAGCTCCTCCTGGCCGTCGGCTGCACGCTCGGCGTCCTCGCCCTCGGCATCCTGTACGGCGTCCTCGTCGCCGTCGCCCTGTCCGTCGCCGAACTGCTCACCCGGGTCGCCCGCCCGCACGACGCCGTCCAGGGCATCGTCCCCGGCCTGGCCGGCATGCACGACGTCGACGACTACCCGACCGCCCGCACCGTTCCCGGCCTGCTCGTCTACCGCTACGACTCACCGCTGTTCTTCGCCAACGCCGACGACTTCCGCCGCCGGGCCCTGGCCGCCGTCGACGCGCAGGACGGGCCCGTCCACTGGTTCGTCCTGAACACCGAGGCCAACGTCGAGGTCGACATCACCGCCCTCGACGCCGTCGAGGCCCTGCGCGCCGAACTCACCGACCGGGGCATCGTGTTCGCCCTCGCCCGCGTCAAGCAGGACCTCCGTGACCCCCTCGACGCGTACGGCCTCACGGCGGCGGTCGGCGAGGACCGCATCTTCGCCACCCTCCCCACCGCCGTCGCCGCCTACCGCACCTGGCGGGGCACGACGGGCAGCGATCCGGCCGGCACCACCTGAGACCGGCCCCGCGGAACGCGCCGCCGCGCCCGCAGGCTGCTCCACGCCCGGGATCCCGGCCCCCGGCGGCCGGGTCGCGCCGCTGCGTGGCCCGGGCGGCGGCAGCGGAGCACAGTGGGAGAGGAGGTACACCCCGGAGGTGCACGATGTCCTGCCGGCCGCCCGCCGGGGGTGCCGGTGCGGGGGCCAACCCGCTGCGGCGGGGGGCCGACCGTGCCCGCGCCCGCTGGCATGCCGTCTTCGCGCTGGCCTGCGTACTCGCGGTGGTCTGCGCGATCGGTGTCGGCACGGCCGTGCACGCCGCCGGCGAGCGCGCCGCCGAGGCCCGGGCCCGGATCCTGCACCGCATCACGGCCACCACCGTGGCCGAGCCGGTGGGGCCGGAGGCTGTCCGCGCGGCCGGTGCGCCCTCGGCCTCGGCCCGGGCCACCTGGCGGTATCCGGGCTCCCGCGTGCACACCGGGCTCGTCCCCGTCCCTCCCCGCACACCCGTCGGCGAGGCCGTCGCCATCTGGGTGGACGACGCGGGAGACGTGTCCTTCAGGCCGCCGCGCACCGAGGAAGCGATCACCCTCGACGCGATCGCCGCGGCCGCGGGCACCCTCGCCGCGATCGTCCTGGGCGCCGGCGGCCTGGTGTCCGTACGCCTGCGCCGGATCGAGGCGGGCAGCCTGCGCCAGTGGGATCGCGAGTGGGCGCGGGTCGAGCCGTACTGGTCCGGGCGCGCCCGCCCGGAGCAGGGCGCGGACGACGACTGAGGGCGGACGCGCGCCGGTCCGGTCCGGTGCGGGCCGGTCGACGGGTCGACGTGGTGCTAGGCGGCGTCCGGCGGGCCCGGAGGCTCCGCGAGGACGCTCCAGGCGACCGGCCCCAGCAGGTCCGCCACCCGCTGGAACACGTCCATCAGCAGGTCGTCCACCGTCAGCACGCCCACCACGCGTCCCCCGTCCAGTACGGGGAGGCGCCGCACACCGGTGTTCCGGAAGAGCCGGTACGCCGTGTGGATGTCGTCCCCGGCGTCCACGGTGACGACGGGGGAGGACATCACCGTCCGTACCGCCCCGCCCGGGTCGGCGCCCGCCGCCACGACGCGGACGGCGAGGTCCCGGTCGGTGACGATGCCGCACACCTCCTCGCCCTCCGTGACGACCACGGAGCCGACGCCGTGGCCGTCCATGCGCCGGGCGACCTCGTCGATCGGGGTCCCGGCGGCGACGGCGACCGCCGGCGCCGACATGGACGCGGACACCTTCGCCGCGGACACTCGTGATGCGGACACCTTCGATGCGGAGACCCTCATGGTCCGGATCCTTCCGGGCAGCGCCCCTGCGGAAACCCACCGCGGGCGGTGCGGGCCCGGCCGGAGCAGGGCCGAGCGGGCCGGCTCGGGGCCGCACGGCCCTGTGCCGTCCGTCCGTGCTGCCGCAGCATGGAGTTCCAGGGGACGGACACCGCATACGGCGTCCAGGCCGACCAGACCAGAACAGAACCTTCCAGAGGTGATCTGACATGGCATCCGCAGAATGGACCACTCCAGGGGTGTACGCCGGCCCGGGCGGTGTGCTCACCGACGCAGCCGGCGCCCTCACCGGTGAACTGACGGTGCACACCACGTGGGAGCAGGAAAGGGCCCACATCACGGTGCAGTACTCGGGTGCGTCCGAGTGGTACGCCCTGGCCGGCAGCCCCGTGGCCTGCCCGAGCCCCGAGGCCAGCCGGACGGTGCACCAGAGGGCGGTGGAGGCAGTGCGCACGGGCGGGGCGGTGCCCTTCACCCCGTGGCCGACCACCCCCGTCGCCTGAGCCCCCCGTCACGTCCGCTGACCGGCTCCGCCGCAGGAGGGCGGTGCGGTGGCGGGGCGCTCGCGAGGCGTCGGTCATCGCGGTCCCCGGCCTGTTCCGTGGAGACCCTGCCGGGGCGGTGCGTAGCCGCACCGGGTGCCGACCGGCCCCGGTTGAGGGCCGGTCGGCCCTTCGGCCGGCGCGTGGCGGCGCGCCAGAGTGGGATCGGGCGGCCCCGGTGCCGCACACCGAAGCCGCAACCGAACAGTATGGAGGGCGGAGCCGTGACACCTGTCATCGTCGTCGGAGTGGACGGATCCACGGAGAGCCGCGCCGCCGCGCGGTGGGCGGCGGCCGAGGCGGCCCGGCGGGGCCTGGGCCTGCGCCTGGTCCATGCCTGGCTGTGGCAGCCGGCAGCACTGCCGATGGCCCAGGACCGGGACGAGGAGGCCCGGCGCGCGGACGCCGTCCTGCACGCCGCGGCCGACGAGGTCGCCGTGCGCCACCCGGAGCTGGGGATCGTCACCGAGGTCGTCCATGACGCTCCGGTGCCCGCCCTGCTGCGGGAGGCCGAGGAGGCGGAGCTGCTGGCCCTGGGCACCCGCGGGCACGGCCCGGTCCTCGGCTTCCTGCTGGGATCGTACGGGCAGCAGGTCATCGGCGAGGCCGCCTGCCCGGTGGTCTCCGTGCGGGCGGCCACCGCGGACCAGCCGGACGGCGGACCGGACGCGGGACCGGACGGGGGGCCGGGCGAGGTCGTCGTCGGCCAGTACGGCTACCCCGAGGACAGCCACGACGTGCTGGGCTTCGCGTTCGAGGCGGCCGCCGCGCGCGGGGCCTCCGTCCGGGCGGTGCGCGCCTGGGACCTGCCGTCCATCTACGCGTACAGCCCCGGATCGATGTGGATCTCCGACCAGGACGGCGGGCTCGTGCAGTACGAGCAGGCGGCGCTGCGCCGGGCGCTGGAGCCGTGGCGCGAGAAGTACCCCGAGGTGCCGGTGGTGGAGCACGTCGAGCTGGGCAGTGCCGGGCAGGTGTTGCTGTCCGCGGCGGAGGGGGCCGCGTCGCTGCTGGTCGTGGGCCGGCGCACCCGTAGGGGGCCCATCGGCAGCAGGATCGGTTCGGCGGCCCACGCGGTCCTGCACCACGCACGGTGCCCCGTGGCCGTGGTGCCGCAGTCCTGAACTCCCGCGCCGCGCGGGCCGCTGACCGCCGCCGTCAGGCGGGGCGGCCGGGCTGGCGGCTGGACGGCACCAGGGTGTGGCTGGCGATCACGGCGGCCTGGACGCGCCGGTCGACGCCGAGCTTGATGAACAGGCGGGAGACGATGTTCTTGACCGTCTTCTCGGCGAGGTAGAGCCGCTTGCCGATCTCACGGTTGGTCAGGCCCTCGCTGACCAGCACCAAGATCTCCTTCTCCCGGTCCGTGAACCCCGGCAGCCCCGGCACCTGCTCCTCCTGCGGCACCTCGCCCCGCATCCGGGCCATCACGCGCGCGGTGGCGCCCGGGTCGAGCATCGACTTGCCGGAGGCCACCGTACGGACCGCGGTCACCAGGTCCGTCCCGCTGATCTGCTTGAGGACGTACCCGGAGGCGCCGGCCATGATGGCGTCCAGCAGCGCCTCCTCGTCGTCGAACGAGGTGAGCATCAGGCAGGACAGCTCCGGCATCCGGGAGCGCAGTTCGCGGCAGACGCTGACGCCGTCGCCGTCCTGGAGCCGTACGTCGAGCACCGCCACCCGCGGGCGCAGCGCGGGGACCCGTACCAGCGCCTGCTCGGCCGTGGACGCCTCGCCCACCACGCGGATGTCCGGCTCGGCGTCCAACAGGTCGTGCACGCCACGGCGGACGACCTCGTGGTCGTCGAGGAGGAAGACGCTGATCGGCTCCTCCGCCGGGTGGGGGACACCGCTGTCGGTCATCTTCTGCTCCTCGGTCGGGCGTGTACCGGGCGTACGCGCGCACTCGCATCCTGCCCCGGGCGGCGGGTCGTCCGACAGGGCCGATCGGCCCTCCCGTTAGCGCGGTACGGGCCCGTGTGCGACCGGAATCCCGGACTTCGGGACCTTCGGCCCTTGGTGCGGGGCATGCGGACCTTACGCCTCCGTCTGCGCGGCTGATGTGGTGGGGTCGACCTGACCGCCGGGTCCCGAACGGGCACGGCCGGCCACGGTGACGTAGGAGGGGAGAGGGGCACATGGGCAGGACGATGATCGCGCTCAGGACGGTCGTCCGGGACGAGTACGGGGCGGGGGTCGCCGTCGTGGGCGAGTTGGACGTGCACACGGTCGCCGCCGTCGAGCCGAGACTCGCACGGGTCGCCGACGGCGGCGGGGACGTGGTCCTCGACCTGTCCGGGCTCGCGTTCTGCGACAGCTCGGGCATCGACATGTTCCTGCGCCTGCACCGGCGGTGCGCGCGCACCGGGGCGCGGCTCCTGCTCCAGGGCGTGCCGCCGCTGCTGGCCAAGTCGCTGCGGGTGGTCGGTGCGGACCGGGAGTTGTACTGCGGCTGGCGGTGAGGCCCTAGGGAGGACCGTTCGGCCCTGGTGCCGCGCCCGCGGTCCGGGTGACGCTGCTGGTTCACGTACGAGCACAGTACGCAGCAGATCGATCTCCTTCGGACCGCAGGTGCGCATGATGGAACACGAAGTGGACGGGGAGGGTGCGCGCCGCATGCGGCCCTTGGACCGGGGCGAGGCCCTGCGCCTGCTCGGGACGGTCCCCCTGGGGCGGGTCGTCTTCACCCGGCACGCACTCCCCGCGGTACGCCCCGTGAACCACCTCCTGGACGGCGAGGACATCGTCCTGCGGGTGCACGACGGCGGCGCGCTCGCCGCGCTGGCGGCGCCGTCCGACGGAGCGGGCGTCGTCGTCGCCTACGAGACGGACGACATCGACGCCCGCAGCCGCCTCGGCTGGAGCGTGGTCGTCACCGGCTACGCCCGCCCGGTGACCGACCCCGCGCAGGCGGCCGCGTACGAGGACCTGCTGCGGCCCTGGGTGCTCGGCCCGGAGCCCTGCCGCGTCGTGCGCATCCGGCCGGACCTGGTCACCGGCTTCCGGCTCGAGCACTACCCGGCCCCGGAGCGGGGGGCGGACGGGCACCCCCGTGCGGCCGCGGAGCCGGGTACGGCCCCGCGTGCCGGGGCGGCCGGCTGATCAGCCGAGCTCCGCCGAGGCCGGATCCCTGTGCAGCGGGGCCCGCCACACCAGCCGGCTGCCGCCCTCGGACGGCGATTCGATCAGGAACGCGCCACCCACGCTGCGGGCCCGCTCGTCCAGGTTGGCCAGGCCGCTGCGGCGTCCCTGCTCGGAGATGCCCACGCCGTCGTCCGACACGGACAGCACGACCTCGCCCCCGCCCGCCTTGAGCGACACCCCGACCCGACTGGCGTGCGCGTGCCGCGCCGCGTTGCTGAGCAGCTCCCCCAGCACGGCCACGACATGGTCGGCCACATCAGTGGGCACGTCGGTGTCGAGCAGGCCCTCCATGCTCAGCCGCGGGGGATGCCCGAGGAGGGTCGCAGCCTCCCCGACCGCGCGCGCCGCGCGGGCCCGCAGCCCCGCACCGCCGGCACCGTCCCGGTCCTTGGTGCGCAGCCCGAAGATCGTCGACCTGATGATCTTGATGGTTTCGTCGAGGTCGTCCACGGCCCGGCCGAGCCGCTGCGCCGCCCCGCCGTGCTCCACCAGCCGGGCCGCGCTCTGCAAGGTCATCCCCGTCGCGAACAGCCGCTGGATGGCCAGGTCGTGGAGGTCGCGGGCGATGCGGTCGCGCTCTTCCAACAGGGCGATCTGCTCGGCGTCCCGCCGCCGGTCCGCCAACTCCAGGCCGAGCGCCGCCTGCCCGGCGAAGGCCAACAGCGGTTCGAGCTCGCCGTCGCTGAACACGGGCTGGCCCGCCGCCCGGCCGAGGAACAGCACCCCGCGCGCGGGCGCGCCGCCCGTGCCCAGGGGCACCGCCACCGCCGGGCCCTCGGCGCGGTCCTGCGCCGGATCCGCTTCGAACCGCCGGTCGGTGGCTGCCCTCGGGCTCGACACCGGGGCACCCTCGGTGTGCGCCGCGCCCACCATCGTGCCCTCGATGGGCAGGACCAGCCCCTGGCGGGCCTCGGCGCCCGCTCCGGTGGCAACCTCCACCAGCAGCCCCTCGGTCCCGGGCAGCGCGGTGGCGATCTCGGCCGCCCGTGCGCCGGTGATGTCCTGCGCCCTGCGCGCGATCAGCTGGAGCACCTCGGTGCGCGAACTCCCGGACAGCAAGCTCCCGGTGATCTCGGCATTGGCCCGCAGCCAGTGCTGCTGGCGCTGGGAGCCCTCGTACAGGCGGGCGTTGTCGATGGCCACGCCGGCAGCCACCGACAGGGTGGTGATGACCGACTCGTCCTCCGTGTCGAACTCCTGACCGCCCCGTTTGTCGGTGAGGTAGAGGTTCCCGAACACCTCCTCGCGCACCCGGATGGGCACGCCCAGGAAGGTGCGCATCGGCGGGTGGTGTGCGGGGAAGCCGTGCGAGGAGGGGTGCGCGCCGATGTCGGCCAGCCGCAGCGGCTCCGGGTGCCGGATCACCTCCCCCAGCAGGCCGTGGCCGGCCGGCAGCGGCCCGATCCGGGCGATCTCCTCGTCGGACACGCCCACGGTCAGGAACTGCGAGAGCGTCCTGCCGTCCGGGCCGATGACCCCGAGGGCCCCGTACTCGGCGTCGACGAGCAGCGCGCCGGCCTCCACGATGCGGCGCAGGACCTGGGACAGCTCCAGCTCCCGTCCCACCGACACGACGGCTTCCAGCAGGCTGTGGACGCGGTCGCGCGTGCCGCGGGCGGCGTCGATCCGCGCCTGGAGCTCGTCGAGCAGCTCGTCCAGACGCATCTTCGGCATCTGGGACAACGAATCCCCCACCATGAACCGGATCTCCTTGTACTCAACCGGCGCAAAGCCTATCGGGAGCACACGGATACGGAAGGCCGAACTCCCGTCAGGGGGCGGGGCCGGGGGAGACCGGCGTCAGAGGACGTGCAGGACGTCCGCGACGGCCCGGCGGGGCGTGCCCGGGCCCTGAGGGCCGTAGCCGAGCCGGACGACCATCTGGACGTGACCCGTGCCCGCGACCGGGTTCCGGGCCGGCCACCGCAGCTCGGGCCACTCCAGGAGCTGGGAGGTCATGGACGTGGCCAGACCGTCGGCGGTGGCCTGCAACAGGACGCGCTCCAGGGCCTGTCCGGCGCGCAGCCAGTCGGTGGGCGCGTCCCCGGCGGTGCCGAGCAGGACCAACTGCGGGCGCTCCTCGAAGGCGGCCCGGTCGCGGCCGGCCACCGGCCTGGCCCGGCCGAAGTCCCGTACGGTCGCGGTCCCGCCCGTGCCGCGCGGGCCGAAGGCAGCGGCCGGGATGCCGTCACGGCGCGGCCTCGCGCCTGCGCCCCCGCCACCCGCACCCGCACCCGCACCCGCACCGGCCGCACTTGCGGCGGTGTGCGCGGACCCGGCGGTGTCGTACGTCCAAGCGGCCGTCTCGGCCCGCACGCCGGGATCGACCTCCTCGCGCTGCTCCGCGTCGCGGACCAGTCCGAGCAGGGTGTCGACGTGCCACGGGTCCGGCACCTCCAAGCGGCAGCCCTCCAGTAGGGCGGCCGCCCGCAGGCCGTCCAGCAGCGCGGTCGGCACGGGCTCGTCGCCGAAGGGGAAGCGGCTCGTGTGGCGCCTGCGCAGCGCGGGGTACAGGTCTGCCAGGTCCCGGTCATCGCCGACGGGCTCGGTGAACCCGACCTCGGCGAGCAGCCAGGGGTCGGAGGCGTCCGGAAGCAGGCGCACGACGGCCTGCAGGCCGTGGTGGGCGGCGGAGACGCGCAGGTTGAACAAGGCCGCCGCGCAGCCGACATGGAGGGCGCGGTGGTCCGGGTCCGCCCGGTGCATGGCCCGGCGGGGGTCCCCGTACAGCTCGATGGTGCCGGTGGCCCGGCGGAAAACGAACTTCCAGGGCTGCGCGTTGTGCATCGAGGGCGCGGTGACGGAGTCGCCGACGAACAGGGCGGCTTCTGCGGAGCCGATCAGTGGTGCGGTCACGGGACTGCTCCTGTCGTGTCGGATGGTGCGCTGTACCCAGGTTCCGTCGCGCGCCCGCGCCCGCGGGAGGGGCCGAGCGGCCCAACCCGGGACCGGTCGGCCCTGGCGTACCGGCCCCGGGAGTGCTTCCATGAAAGTGCGGAGAGAGCCCATTTACTGAGGATGCGGAGAAGCGGCCTCGTGCCGTGCACCACACAATCGGGTTCCGCGAGAAGCGGGCGGGCTCTTTCCGCCCTTTCCTGCGCGGCTTTCCCGTGCGGCTTCCTGCGTCAGTCCTTTCGCGTGGGAACACCGCGGGCGCGGGCGCGCCGCCCACTACGCCGTCGCCTGCGGCTCACCACGCCATCGCGCTGCGGCTGCCGGTGTCATCGATCCGCGCGGTGACGTGCGAGACCACGGCCACGACCCCCTCGATGCGTTCGGCCAGGCTCCGCAGGACCGTCAGCTGGCTCTGCCGCTCCACACGGCCCTCCAGGGCGACGACCCCGTGGGCCACGTCGACCTCCACGGCGCCGGAGGGCAGGCACAGGGTCCCGTCCACCACCTCCGTCACGACGCGGCGGCGGATCTCCGCATCCGGCCGCAGGAACAGGCGCAGCAGGTCCCGTCGGGTGACGATGCCGACCAGGCGGTCCTCGACGTCCACGACGGGCAGCCGTTCCACCCCGCGGCGGACCATCAGCCGGGCGGCGCCGGCCGCCGGCTCGTCCGCGCGGACGGTCACCGCGGGGACGGACATCACCTCGGCCGCAGTGGCCGGCCCGGCCGCCCCACCGGGGACGTGCTCCTCCGGCGGGAGGTGCGCGAGCAGGTCCGTCCGGGAGATCACCCCGAGGACACGGTCCTCGTCGTCGAGGACCGGGAGCCCGGTGATGTCGTGCTCCTCAAGGAGGCCCACGACGTGCTCGAAGGCCGTTCCGGGAGCCGCGCAGACGACCTCGTCGGTCATCAGGTCCGCCACCTTGATCTGTCTCATGAGGCCCTCCTCGCCCTCCTGTCCTCGCGCACCTCGTCTCCCTGGTGTGCGCGGCTACGCAGCCCACGATCCGGCGGGCGGGCAGCGCGATCGAGGGCCGAACGGTCCTCTTCCGGGCCCGGGCGGCCCTCCCGCGTCCGGCAGCTCGCGCCGGACGGGTCGGGAGGTGGGTCCTCTGCTGGACGCACGGACGGGAAAGGGGCCCCGGTCCGGGCTACGGTGAAGGAGCCGGTGCCCTTCCTGCCGGAGCCGGCGGCTGGAGGTGGTCCATGGGCGGCGCCGACGGCCCGGCGGCTCCCCGGAGCAGGATCCCGGGACTGCGGCTGGACGAACTGCTCGACGAGCTCCAATCCCGCATCGACGAGGTCAGGGGGACCCGGGACAGGCTCCACGGGCTCCTGGAGGCCGTGATGTCGGTCGGCCGGGAACTGGACCTGCCGCAGGTGTTGCGCGGCATCGTCGAGGCCGCCGTCGTCCTCGTGGACGCCGAGTACGGGGCCCTCGGCGTGATCGGCGGCGACAAGAGGCTCGCCGAGTTCCTCCCCGTCGGGGTCAGCGACGAACTGCGGGCCCGCATCGGCGCCCTGCCGTCCGGCCACGGCATCCTCGGCGAGCTCATCCGGCACCCCGAGCCGCTGCGGCTGTCCGAGCTGTCCGCGCACCCCGCCTCGTACGGCTTCCCGCCCCACCACCCGCCGATGCACTCCTTCCTGGGGGTCCCGATCCGGGTCCGCGAGGAGGTCTTCGGGAACCTGTACCTCACCGAGAAGCGGGGCGGGGCCGAGTTCGACGCGGAGGACGAGGCCGTGCTCTCCACGCTGGCCGTCGCCGCCGGCATCGCCATCGAGAACGCCCGCCTCTTCGAGGAGGTACGGCTGCGCGAGCGCTGGCTGGAGGCCGGCTCCGACATCACCAGCGGCCTGCTGTCCGGAGCCCCCGAGGACGACGTCCTGGAGGGCATGCTGGAGCGGGCCAAGGACATCACCGGCGCCGACCTGGGCGTCCTCTACCTCCTGGGCCCGGCAGGGGACGTGCGCGACTCGCTCGCCCTCGGGGAGGGCGCCGGGGCACACCGCGGGACCGTCCTGCCCGGCACCGCGGGCACCCTCGCGGCGGCGGCGCTGGCCGGGGAGGGCCTCGTCGGCGTCGCGGACGCAGAGACGGACGGACGCATCACCGTGCAGCCGGAGCACTGGAAGGGCTTCGGCCCGGTCGTGGCCGTGACCGCCGGCACGGAGGAGAAGCTCAGCGGAGTCCTCGTACTGGCCCGGCTCCGCGGTCGCCCGGGCTTCGCGGCCGCCGAGGTCGCCGCTCTGCCCGGGTTCGCCGGACAGGCGGCCCTCGCCCTGGAGCTCGCCGGGCGGCGGCGGGACGCCGAGCAGCTGAGCCTGCTGGAGGACCACGACCGCATCGCCCGCGACCTGCACGACCTGGCGATCCAGCGGCTCTTCGCCACCGGCATGACCCTGCAGAGCGCCCAACGGTTCGTCGACCACCCCGAGGCGTCCGAGCGGCTGGCGCGGGCGGTGGACGACCTCGACGCCACCATCAAGATCATCCGATCGACGATCTTCGGCCTCCGGGAAGGGGAGGCCGGAGCCGCGGGCGCGGGGTCCGGCGGCCGGGCCGGGCCGGGCGCGCCGCGCAAGCTGCGCCTGGGCCTGGTCACGGCGGTGGACGAGGCCGCGCGGGTCCTCGGCTTCACCCCGGCGCTGCGCATGGAGGGGCTCATCGACACGGATGTGCCGCCCGGCGTGGCCGAGGAGGTCCTCGCGGTGGTCGGGGAGGCCCTGACCAACGTGGCCCGGCACGCCCGCGCCACCGCGGCGGAAGTCGCGGTCGCCCTGGCCGGCGGCGTCCTCACCGTCACGGTGACCGACGACGGCGTCGGCCTGCCGGAAGCGGGCGGGCGGGGCCGCCGCAGCGGGCTGCGCAACCTCGCCGAACGCGCCGAGCGGCTCGGCGGCCGCATGACGGCGGCCTCCCGCCCCGACCACCACGGCACCCGCCTCCACTGGGAGGTCCCGGTCACGCCCCCCTGACCCCGGCCGGTCGGTCACAGGCCGGGACGGGCACGCGACCGGGCCCGCTCCGTCGGGCGCCGGTACCGCGGGCCGCCGTGCGGGCGGCACCGCGGGCGTCAGTGGGCCGGGGGCCCGGCCTCGTGCTCGCGGACCTCGGCCGCGATCACGGCCGCCTGCACGCGGCGCTCCACGCCAAGCTTGCCCAGCAAGCGGGAGATGTGGTTCTTGACCGTCTTCTCGGACAGGTAGAGCCGCTTGGCGATCTGCCGGTTGGTGAGGCCCTCGCCGATCAGCTCCAGCACGGCCCGCTCCCGCTCCGACAGGGCCGCCAGCCGGGGGTCCGCCGGCTCCTCCGGCTCCGGGCCGCGCAGCGAGCGCATCAGGCGCGCCGTGGTCGCCGGATCCAGCATGGACTGCCCGCCGGCCACCGTCCGTACCGCCGAGAGCAGATCGGAGCCGTTGATCTGCTTGAGCACGTACCCGGCCGCCCCGGCCATGATGGCGTCGAGCAGTGCCTCCTCGTCGTCGAAGGAGGTCAGCATCAGGCAGGCGATGCCCGGCATGCGCGAGCGCAGTTCCCGGCAGACGGTGATGCCGTCGCCGTCGGGCAGCCGTACGTCGAGCACGGCGACGTCGGGGCGCAGCGCCGGGCCGCGGGCCAGTGCCTGCTCGGCCGTGGCGGCGTCGCCCACGACGGTGATGTCCGGCTCGGCGTCGAGGAGGTCGTACAGCCCGCGCCGCACCACCTCGTGGTCGTCGACGACGAACACCCTGATGGCCTCCGGTGCCGGTGCGCCGGCAGCCTCGGGTGCGGGTGCCTCCGGTTCGTGGGATGCGTCGGCCATGTTCTCGCCCCTGCCCTGTTCGGGCCGGTCCTTGCTCCGTGCCCGATGAGTGCATTGTCCCAGGACGGCACCCCCGCGGCCGTTACCGGAGGCCCCGTGGCGCCCGGCGCGCCGCAGTGGCACGCTCGATCCGGCCGGTCCGCGACCCGCGCCCCGGGTCCGAGGCTTCAGGGAGGCAAGGGATGAGCGGCGCCGCCGACCCCGGGCTCTACGGGCCCGCGTCCGTCAGGTGGCAGTGTCACGGCGATCCGGTCATGTGGATCGCAGGGGTGCGCGCACTGTGGCTCCAAGCCCTGCACCCACGCGCCGTGCGCGCCGTTCTGGCCAATTCCGACTTCCGCAACGACGCCTGGGGGCGGCTGCTGCGCACCGCCGACTTCGTCGGCACCGTCACCTACGGCACCACCGAGGCCGCCGAAGCCGCCGGTGCCCGGGTCCGCAGGATCCACCGGGCGCTGTCCGCCACGGACCCCGCCACCGGAGAGCGGTTCGGCGTGGACGACCCCGACCTGCTGCTGTGGGTGCACTGCGCCCAGATCGACAGCTTCCTGCACGTCCTGCGCCGCTCCGGCGTCCCGCTCACCCCCGCCCAGGCCGACCGCTACGTCGACGAGAACCGGGTGAGCGCCCGCCTCGTCGGTCTCGACCCCGGGGCCGTACCCGCGGACACGCGCGGCCTCGCCGCCTATTTCGAGCAGGTCCGGCCGGTGCTCGCCGCCGGTCCCGACGCCCGCGCCGTGGACGACTTCCTGCGCGACCCGCCCGTCCCCGCCCTCTTCCGCCCTGGCCGAAAACTGCTGTGGCGCCCCCTCGCCGCGCTCGCGTACGGCACCCTGCCCGGACACGCGCACCGGCTGTACGGGAGGCCCGCGCCGCCCGCGCGGACCGTAACGCGGCGCCTGCGTCTCACCGGTACCCTGCTGCGCAGCATTCCCGCAGGTCTGCGCTGGCAGCTGCCTCCAGGTCACATCTTGAACGCGATGCGGCGCATGGGCCCCGGGAGCCGTCCCTCGGCGTACACACTGCGTACATCAGCGGCCATACTTGACCGGCCGGGGAGGGCGTAGGACGTAGCACGACAACGGGGGCGGCTTTAAGACATGGCGGAGTCCAGACTGATCCAGGGCCGGTACCGGTCACTCGATCTGATCGGGCGCGGCGGCATGGGCGAAGTGTGGCGCGCGCGGGACGAGTCCCTCGGCCGGCACGTCGCGGTCAAATGTCTCAAACCGCTCGGTGCCGAACGGGACAACCACTTCACCCAGGTCCTGCGCGAGCGCTTCCGCCGCGAGGCCCGCGTCGCCGCCTCCCTCCAGCACCGCGGGGTCACCGTCATCCACGACTTCGGCGACGACAGCGCCGCCGGGGGCCCGCTCTACCTGGTCATGGAGCTCCTCGACGGCCGCAACCTCAGCCAGCTCATGGAGGAGAACCAGGCGCGGCCGCTCCCCGTCGACGTGGTCGTCGACATCGCCGAGCAGCTGGCCGCCGCCCTCGGCTACACCCACGCCCAGGGAGTCGTGCACCGCGACCTCAAGCCCGCCAACATCATGCGGCTCACCGACGGCACGGTGAAGATCTGCGACTTCGGCATCGCGCGCCTCGCCCACGACATCGGTTTCACCGCGAAGCTGACCGGCGGCGGCATGGCCATGGGCACCCCGCACTACATGTCGCCCGAGCAGATCGCCGGCGGCGAGCTCGACCACCGCAGTGACCTGTACTCCCTCGGCTGCGTCCTGTACGAGATCGCCACGGGGGCCCCGCCGTTCGACCTCGGCGACTCCTGGTCGGTGCTGGTCGGGCACCGGGACAACGCGCCCGTGCCGCCGCGCCGCCACCGGCCGGAGCTGCCCGAGTACTTCGAGCAGGTCGTCCTGGACCTGCTGGCCAAGTGCCCCGACGACCGGCCCGACGACGCCCGCGACCTGCACCGCCGGCTCGTGGAGGACCGCCTCCGCGCCGGCATGTCGTCGCCCGACCAGGCCCCGCCGCTACCCGCCTGGGCGCAGGGCATGACCGCGGGCCGCAAGGCGGGCCTCGACGCCCGCCCGGCGAGCGGCGAATGGGCCGTGCTGACCGGCTCGTGGACGGCGGCACGCCCGAGCGGCGGGCACCGGATCCTGCGCCCGGCCGCATCGGAGGACCCGCGGCTCACCGCACCCTACGGCGTGCCGCGCGCCACCGTCTTCGACGGCTCCGGCCCCGGCACCGCCACCGGTATCGGGATCGGCACGGGGCTCGACGCGCTCGGAGCCGACGGCTTCGACTCCGACACCGGATCCGCCGCCGCGCTGGCCGTCGGCAACGCCCGGGCGTTCGCCCTCAGCCGGGCCGGCCGCCCCGAGGAGGCGCTGGCCACGTACGAGGCCGTCGCGCACGGCCGCACCCGGCTCCTCGGCGCGGACCACCCCGACACCCTGGCCGCGCGCCAGGAGGCGGCGTACGAGTTGGGCCGGCTCGGCCGCCACCAGGAGGCGTTCGACGTGTACAGGGCGGTGCTCGTCGCCCGCGAGCGCAGCATGGGCCCGCTCCACCGCGACACCCTGCACTGCCGCCACAACCTGGCCTGCGCGCTCGGGGCGCTGGGCCGGCACGCCGAAGCCCACCACACGGCCGCGGAGACCGCCGCCGACCGGGCGGTAGTCCTGGGCGCCGAGCACCCGGACACGCTGCTGACCCGGTACGAGGCGGCCTACGCGCTGGGCCGCCTCGAACGCTGGGAGGAAGCCCTGGAAGGCTTCCGCGAGGTGGCCGCGGCCCGGGAACGGGTGATCGGCCGCGACCATCCCGACACCCTCGCCGCCCGCTACGAGGTCGGTATCGCGCTCGGCCGCACCGGCCGTCCCGCCCAGGCCCTGGACCTGTTCCGGGGCCTGGTCCGCGACCGCACCCGGGCGTACGGCGCCGCCGACCCCGAGACGCTCCGCGCCCGACACGTCCTCGGCGTCAACCTGGGCCGGCTCGACCGCTGGGAGGAGGCGGTGGAGGAGGCCCGGCAGGTCGCCGCGGTCCGGTCGCGGGCGCTCGGCGCCGAACACCCCGACACCCTGGTCAGCCTCCGCGAGCTGGCCGTCGGCCTCGGCCGACTGGGGCGCTGGGACGAGGCGCTGCCCCTCTACCGGGAGATCTCCGGTGTCCGCGAGCGCTCCCTCGGCGACGGCCACCCGGACACGGTCGCGGCCCACGCCGACGAGGCGCACTGTCTGGAGCGGCTCGCCCAGGTGTGCTACCAAGAGCCATGACGACCTTCGGGCGGGACGCACACGGCGACGGCGGCAACGGCGACGACGGCGGCGACGGTGGTGGTCCCCGCCGGGACGTGTACGACGACGTGATCGTGGGCGGCGGGCACAACGGCCTGGTCGCCGCCGCCTACTTGGCCCGGGCGGGCCGTTCGGTGCTGGTCCTCGAACGCCTCGGCCGCACCGGCGGGGCCGCGGTCTCCACCCGCCCCTTCGCGGGGGTCGACGCCCGCCTGTCGCGCTACTCCTACCTCGTCTCGCTCCTCCCCGCCAAGATCGTGCGCGATCTGGGGCTGGACTTCGCGGTCCGCCGGCGCGCGGTCTCCTCGTACACGCCCGTCGAACGCGGCGGCCGCCACGGCGGGCTGCTCGTCGGCGCCGACGAGGCCCGCACCCGGGAGTCCTTCGCGCGGCTGACCGGCTCCGACCGGGAGTACGACAACTGGCGGGCCTTCTACGGGACGGTCCGGCAGGTCGCCGGGAAGGTCTTCCCCACCCTGACCGAGCCGCTGCCCACCCGGGCGGAGCTGCGGGCCAGGGTCGGCGACGAGACGGCCTGGCGGATGCTGTTCGAGGAGCCCCTCGGGCGGGCGGTCGAGGGTCACTTCGACGACGACCTGGTGCGGGGCGTGGTCCTCACCGACGGCCTCATCGGCACCTTCGCCGACGCGCACGACCCCTCCCTCACGCAGAACCGCTGCTTCCTGTACCACGTCATCGGCGGCGGCACCGGTGACTGGGACGTCCCCGTCGGCGGCATGGGCGCCCTGACCGATGCGCTGGCCGGGGCCGCGCGGGCCGCCGGGGCGCAGATCGCGACCGGGCACGAGGTCCTGCGCATCGACACGGACGGCACCGGGACCGAACCCGCCGAGGTGGTCTTCCGTACGGCGACGGGCGAGGGCCGGGTCGCCGCGCGCACGGTGCTGGTCAACGCCTCCCCCCGGGCACTGGCCGAACTCCTCGGCCAGGAGCCGCCGTCGCCGCCCGCCGAGGGCGCCCAGCTGAAGGTGAACATGCTGCTGCGGCGGCTGCCGAGGCTGCGCGACACCTCCGTGGACCCCCGCGAGGCCTTCGGCGGCACCTTCCACATTGCCGAGGGCTACGCCGAGCTGGCGCGGGCCCACGCCGAGGCCGCCGCCGGGGAACTGCCCTCCGTACCGCCCTCGGAGATCTACTGCCATTCGCTGACCGACCCGACGATCCTCGGCCCGGAGCTGGTCGAGCAGGGCTACCAGACACTGACGCTGTTCGGCCTGCACACGCCGGCGCGGCTGTTCGAGAAGGACAACCGGGGCACGCGGGAAGTGCTGCTGACCGCCACCCTCGCCCAACTCGACGCGCACCTCGCCGAGCCGATCACCGACTGCCTCGCCTTCGATGCGGACGGCCGGCCCTGCATCGAGGCCAAGACCCCGCTCGACCTGGAGCGCGAACTACGCCTGCCCGGAGGGCACATCTTCCACCGGGACCTGTCCTGGCCCTACCGGGACGGGGACGGAGGTGGGGACGGAGACGGGTCGGCCGGTGCCGGGTCCGCCGTCGCCGGGTTCGGTTCGGGGCGGTGGGGCGTGGAAACCCCGTACCCGGGCGTCCTGCTGTGCGGGGCGGGCGCCGTGCGCGGCGGCGGGGTCAGCGGGGTCCCCGGCCACAACGCCGCGATGGCGGCGCTGGGGCACTGAGACGCGGGGGGCGCGGGGTGCGCCGCTGTCCTTACCGTTCCTGCGCGGGGGCGGCCGTCGGTTCGATGACCACGATCGGGATCTCGCGCTCGGTGCTGCGCTGGTAGTCGTCGTACGCGGGCCAGTGCCCCACCATGACCGGCCAGTAAGCGGCGCGTTCCTCGGGCGTGGCCGTGCGGGCCCTGCCCTGCATGATCTCGGGGCCGACCTGGATGCGCACCTCGGGGTGGGCGACCAGGTTCCGGTACCAGAGCGGGTGTTCGGCGGAGCCGCCCCGGGACGCGACGACGAGGTAGGCGCCGTCGGCCTCCCCGTAGATGAGCGGGGTCCGCACCGGGTGGCCGGAGACCCGGCCGAGAGTGGTGAGGAGGAGGGTCTGGGTGCCCCTCCAGAACTGGCCCTCGGTGCCCTTCGACCCGACGTACAGCTTGACGTGGTCGAGCTGCCAGCCCGGCCGGGGGTCCTTCGGGTCGTCCCAGTCGATGTCCTTGATCGTCATGCGGTCCTGCCTGCTTTCGCTGCGGGGGTGGCCGTGGATCGACATCGACGTCAACGGCGGCCGGGGCGGTCTTATGCCGGGACCGCCGTCCCCGGAAGGGTGAAGCCGTCGAACAGGTCGTCCACCGCCCGCTGGCGGACGCGCTCCGGGACGGCCCGGACCGCGAGGTCTCGGGCGGCCACCGCGAGGGGGTGGGTCAGCGCGGCCATCCGGCCCGCGCGCCAGGCCCGGACCCGGATCGCGTCGGTACGGGCGCACCGGGCCGCGCTGTAGGCGGCGAGCGCTTCGGGGACGCCGGCCTCCGTCCCGCCCGCCGCGTCGAGGAGGTGGGCCAGGACGACGGCGTCCTCGACGGCCTGGCAGCCGCCCTGGCCGAGGTTGGGGGTCATGGCGTGCGCGGCGTCGCCGAGCCAGGCGATCCGGCCGTGGTGGAAGCGGGGGAGGGGGGCCGCGAGGTCGTACAGGTCGTGCTGGAGGACGGCCGCCGGGTCGATCCGGTCGATCAGCGCCGGGACGGGGTCGTGCCAGGTGCCGTAGCGGTGCAGGAGCTCGGCGCGGACGTCCGCGGGCCGGTACCCCTCGGGGACGACGGCGGTGGCGTACAGGTACAGGCCGCCGTCGCCGAGGGGGACGATGCCGAAGCGTTCGCCGCGGCCCCAGGTTTCGGCGGTGGCCGGCCGGGGCGGCTGCCCGGCCCCCACCGCGGAGGGGACGTCGCCGGCCGGCAGTACGGTGCGCCAGGCGGTCTCCCCGCTGTACCGCAGGCCGGGGTGGCCGGGGAAGTACTGGCGGCGCAGGGAGCTGTGGATGCCGTCGGCGGCGAGGACCACGTCGGCGCTCAGCTCGCCGGCGGTGGTGCGGACCAGCGGGGAGCCGTCGGGGCTGTCGATCCCCGTGACGGCGGCCCCGTACCGGACCGCCTCCGCGGGGAGTTCGGCGGCCAGCCCGGCTGCGAGGGCCGGGCGGTACACGGCGAGCGGGGGCCGGCCGTAGCGGGCCGCCATGGCGGCGGTGTCGGCGCGGCTGAGCCAACGGCCGCCCTGCCGGCGCAGCCCCATCGCGGCCGGGACGGCCCGTCCGGCGGCCCGCCCCGCGTCGAAGCCGATGGTGTCGAAGGCGCGCAGGGCGTTGGGGGCGAGGACGATCCCCGCGCCGGCGGCGGACGGCCCCGGGGCCCGCTCGCACACGGTGACCCGCCAGCCGCGGCGGTGCAGGGCCACCGCAGCCGTGAGCCCGCCGATTCCCGCACCCGCCACGACCGCATGACGTTGGGGCATGCCCGTCCTCCCAGTCCGTGCGCCACGACCGACGCCCCTCCCTCTACATCCGTAGAGGACCTGCGGCCCACTCTACAGCTGTAGAGTGGGGGGATGTCCAGCCCTGACTCCGGCCGCTCCGCCGCAAGCCCCGCACCCCGCACCGGTGCCGCGGACCGCAGAACGCTGATCGCGGACACCGCGATCGAGCTGGTGGCCACCGCCGGCCTGCGCGGCCTGACCCACCGGGCCGTCGACGGCGCGGCGCAGCTGCCGCCCGGCAGCACCTCGTACTACTTCCGCACCCGGACCGCGCTGATCGGGGCCTGCTACCAGCGGCTCGCCGAACTGGACCTGGCGGACTACGGGCACGGCGACCGCCCCGAGCCGACGAGCCGGGACGCGGTCGCCGCGGCTGGCGCCGCGCTCCTGCACCGGTGGCTGACCACCGGGCGGTCCCGGCAACTGGCCCGCTTCGAACTCAGCCTGGAAGCCGCCCGCAACCCCGAACTGGAACCGGAGTTCGAGCGCGCCGGCCGGACCGTCCGCGCCTGGGCCGCCGGGATCCTCGGCGAACTGGGCGCGCAGCGACCCCAAGAAGCAGCCGAACTCCTGGTCGCCTGGACCGACGGACTCCTCTACGACCGGCTCGTCGGCGCCCTCGCCCGCTCCCGACCGGTCCCCGACCAGGCCGAACTGGCCGCCGTCACACGCCGGATGCTCGACGCCGTCCTCGCCTGACCCTCCGGCGCCCTAAGATCGGGGCGTGATCGCCGAATTGCAGTGCGTGGCGCTGGACTGCCCCGATCCGCTCGCCCTGGCCGGGTTCTACCGGTCCGTGCTGGGCGGCACCGTCAACCGGCCCGACCCGCGGTGGTCGGTCGACGAGGACTGGGCGACGCTGCACACCCCGTCCGGAACCGTCCTCGCCTTCCAGCGGGTGGCCGACCACCGGCCGCCGCGCTGGCCCGACCCCGCCCACCCCCAACAGTTCCACATGGACTTCGGGGTGCCCGACCTGGACCGGGCCCAGGAGCAGGTCCTGGCCGCCGGAGCGACCCTGCTCGACGCCCGCCCCGGCACCGACGACCGGCGCGTGTACGCGGACCCGGCGGGCCACCCGTTCTGCCTCGTCCGCCACTGACCCGCCCGCCCGGGGCGCCCCACGCCCCACCGCCGCGCCACCGCACGCATGCCGTGCGCCCCCTCGTGCGACGCGAACTCGCTCTGGTGGCGCTGCCGCGGCATCTCCTACCATCGGAACAGCGGGTGGGGGAGGGGGGCGTGCATGGCGGCACGAGTCGGGCGGCTGGAACGCTTCGTGGCCTGGGTGCTGCGCAACGCCGATGTCGTGGTCGCCCTGTGCGTCGCCATGGGCGTCGGCTTCCTGGAGATCTTCGGTGACGTCGTGAGCGACGACGTCTCCTCCGGAGCCACCCTCGTCGTCCTCGGCCTGCTCGCCACCGGGTCGATCGTGGAGCGCGTACGCCGGCCCGCCGCCATCCAGGAGGCGATGAGCGGCACCCGGCGGGCCCTGGAGGACCTCGCCATGGTGCGCTCGCTGTCCGGCAACGAGGTCGGCGAGGCCCTGCGCAGGGCCCGCCAGCACACCAACCTCTGGTACTTCAAAGGCGGCACCGGCACCTACCTGCGGGCGGTCACCCTGCCCCTGTGCGTGGCCGCGGCCAAGGAACAGCGGTCCCAGCTCAACATGAAGATCGACATCGTCAACCCGGCCGACGAGCGCGCCTGCGCCGCGTACGCCCGGTTCCGGCAGATGTTCGGCGGGCAGCGCCGCGGCGACGAACCGTGGACCACCGACCGGGTCCGCCGGGAGTCGTACGCGACCGTCCTCGCCGCCTGCTGGTACCAGCGGCAACTGACCACGCTGGAGATCAGCGTGCACCTCTCGGCCGCCGTGCCCACCCTGCGCTTCGACCTGTCCGAAACCTGCCTCGTCATCACCCAGGACGACCAGTCCAGGGTGAACCTGCTCGTGGAGCGGGGGCAGCCGCTCTACGACTACTACGTCACCGAGCTGCACCAGAGCCGGGAGCAGGCCACCGTCCTCGACCTGCGCGTCGCCTCGCCGCTCAGCCAGGAGCCCACCGTCGACGAGGTGCGCTCCCTCTTCGACGAACTGCGGCTCCCGCTCCCGCGCGTCTTCACCGACAGCGACATCGGCAAGATCATCGAGAAGGCCCTGCACGCGGAGGACCCCTACAGGAGGTGAGGCGCTCCGGCGCGCCCCATGGACCACGAGCTCGAAAGGACACTCGTCACCCTGGAGGAAATAGCCGCCGGGGAAAGGGAGTTACGGGCGGTTCGGCACCCCCTCGGATTCCTCTGCCTCCCCCTGCTGAGAGAGGACCCCCGCGGCGTCTGCGTGCACCTCTTCGAGGCCGGCGACCGCGCCGAACCGGGCGCCTCCTCCCTGCACGCCCACAGCTGGGAACTGCGCAGCCGCGTACTGTACGGGCGGGTGGCCAACCTCCCCGTACGCACGCACCCCGTCCGCGACGGCGCGGACGGCGCCACCCACCGCGTGTTCGAGGTGCACAGCGGCAACGACGGCGTCGACGAGATCCGGCCCACCTCCCTCCTCGTCCGCAGCGAGCTCGGCGCCGCCCACATCACCTCCCAGGGCGAGACCTACACCCTGGCCGCAGGCGAGTTCCACGCCACCGCCCTGGAGGGCCCCGGACCCGCCGCCACCCTGGTCCACGGGCTGTCCGTGCCCGGACAGGTCGACCTCTCGCTCGGGCCGGTCGACGGCCGCGCGCGCCGCACGACCCGCCGGCTGTGCGACACCGAACTCACCGTGCGCAGCGTCCATGCCGTCCTCAGGAGGATCCATGCCGAACAGCGGGCTGCCTGACTTCGACCACGAACGGCAGGTCGCCGTCGCCGCGGCGGAGGAGGCCGGCGGCCTGCTGCGCAGCCGCTTCGGCAGGGCGCGCTGCCTGCGGACCAAGGGCGACACCGGGGACGTCCAGGTGGACCTCGACCTCGCCGCCGAGGAACTCGTACTCGGCCGGATCCAGCACCACTTCCCGCACGACCGGATCCTCTCCGAGGAAGCGGGGCTCCTCGGTGCCGCGGGCGAACGCACCTGGCTCGTCGACCCGCTGGACGGCAGCAACAACGTCGCGATCGGCCTGCCCGCGTTCGTGGTCGGCATCGGCCTGTGCCTCGGGAGCAACCCGGTGATGGGCGTCGTGCACGAGCCGGTCACCGGGGAGACCTGGCACGCGGTCAAGGGGCACGGCGCGCACGGGACGACCGGAACGCTGCCCGGCCCCCGCCCCATCCTGCCGCGCCCCGGGCCCGTCGTCGCCTGGACCCAGGGGTATGCCGTGGCCCGCGGCGACGCGACTGCGACCGCCCTGCGCGGGGCGCTGGAACTGAGCTGCCGGCGCGTCCTGCAACTGTGGGCGCCGCTGCTCGGATGGAGCCTGCTGGCGCGCGGCACGATCGACGCCTTCGTCGGCTACCGCGCCGAGGGCGTGGACCTGCCCACCGGGGCGCTGCTCGCGGCCGAGGCGGGAGTGGAGCTGCGCACCCTGGCCGGTGCGGAGTTCCGGCCGGGCTTCGCCGGGGACGACACCGGGCGCAGCTTCGTGGCCGGGCGCGGCGGAACCCTCGCCTACCTGCTGCGGGAGGTGGGGGCCGCGGTGGAACGGGCGGCCGGGTGACCGTGCCGCCCGGTACGTCCGGTGCGTCCGGTGCGCCGGGTGCGCCGGGTGGCCCCCTGCGTCGCGGGCGGGCGGCGTCCTAGGCGGTGGCCGCCAGGGCCACCGTTGCCGCCAGCGTGCCCGAGACCGCCAGCACCAGTCCCGTACCGAGGAAGCGGCCCAGGTCGATCCGCGTGCCGTGCCAGCGGCACCGCTCGAACCACAGCAGGGTGGCCAGCGAGGCCCACGGCGTGACGACCGGGCCCACGTTGACACCGATCAGCTGGGCGAGCAGCTGGTGGTGGTTGGCCTCGGGGATCGCCGCCTCGCCCGCCATGTAGGCCGGGAGGTTGTTCAGTATGTTCGAGAAGCCGGCACCGACCGCGGCGGACCTCAGCATTCCCACGGGGCCGTTGTCGGAGCCGATCGCCGTCGCCAGTACCTGCTGCAGCCCGTGGGCGCTGGCCGTCTCCACGACCAGGAACATCCCCGGTACGAGGACGAGGAGCCGCCAGGGGATCAGGGACAGCCGCAACGTCTGCCGGCTGCGGACCGCGAAGGCAGCCACCACGACCAGCGCGGCCGTCAGCGACGCCGCCCACAGCGGCACGTCGGCGAGGATGGCCAGCAAGAACCCGGTGCACGCCACCGCACACACCCGGAACAGGACCCGGTCCGCCGGGCTCGGCGGCAACGGCGGCTCGTAGCGGAGCTCGCCGCGGCGGCCCAGGCGCCAGTAGAAGCCCCACAGACAGGCCATCGTGACCGTTATGGCGGCCAGCTGGGGCGCCCACATGGCGGCGGCCATCTGCGACGGGGCCAGCGCCACCCGGTCCGCGGCCAGCAGGTTCGTCAGGTTCGACACGGGGAGCAGCAGGCTCGCCGTGTTCGCCAGCCAGACCGTGGTCATCGCCAGCGGTACGGACGCGATGCCGACCCGGGTCGCCAGCGCCAGCATGACCGGGGTCAGCAGCACCGCCGTGGTGTCCAGGTTGAGGGTGATGGTGGTGAGGGACGCGAACGCCACGCACAAACCGAACAGGAGCGGGTAGTTCCCCCGGCCGGCGCGCGCCACCCAGGTGGCGACCACGTCGAAGACCTCCGCCTTGCCCGTCAGTTCGGCGAGGACGATGACCGTGGCGAGGAACACCAGCAGCGGGCCGATGCGTTCGACCACGTTCCCGGCGGGGCCGGTGGGGAGCAGGCCCGTGGCAACGCAGAGGACGCCGAGCACGAGCAGCCCGCCGGCGAGCCAGTCGAGTCCATGGAGACGCCTGAGGAGAGACACGGCGAACAGACTCGCACACACGGGCGCCGGTACGGCAGACGGCGAGGAGCGTCACAGGACGGACCGGCCTCCGCGGGCGCCGGCCGGCCTCCCGCGGGCCGCGGTCCCCCCGCCGTCGGCCCGACGGCCCTTCCTCGCCGGAACAAGGTCGCTCCCGGCGGCCCGGCCCTACCATGGATCCATGATGACGGACGGGCAATTCGGCGCTCCCGCAAGAGAGTTCGACTTCTTCATCAGTTACTCGCCCGCAGACGAACCATGGGCCGCATGGATCGCATGGACCCTGGAGGAAGCCGGCTACCGGACCGTCGTCCAAGCCTGGGACTTCGTGCCGGGAACCAACTTCATCGACTTCATGGACCGCGGGGTCAGCGAGTCCGTGGCGGTGATCGCCGTCCTGTCCCGCCACTACGAGCGCTCCACCTACGGACGCATGGAATGGCAGGCCGCCCTCCGCGCCTCGCCCGAGTCGCCCGAGCGGCGCCTGCTGACCGTCAGGGTGGACGAAATGCCCGTGGAAGGGCTCCTCGCCACCATCACCTACGTCGACCTCGTCGGCGTGGCGGACTCCGACAGCGCCCGCTCCCTGCTGCTGACCCGCGTCGAGCAGGCCGTCGACGGTCACGCCCGACCCGACCGCCGACCCGGATACCCGGGAGGCCCGTCGACCCCCGCCCGCCGCCCCGAGCAGCCCAACCCGGCCCGGCCGCAGCCGGGCGCGCTCGCCGGCCCGGCCTGGCCGGGGCGCCGCCGGCCCGCCCGGGCACCGCTCTACCCGCAGGCCTCCCCGGCCGGCGGCAGCGCCGCCCGGGACGCCGTCACCGTCCTGCACCTGGCCGGGCCCGACTTCGGGCGCGGCCGCGAGCCCGACGCGCTCAGCCGGCAGATCCGCGGTGACCTCATCATGCTCCGGGACGCCGGAGCCCCCGCCCCCGACCTGATGGTCGTCACCGGCGACCTCACCGCGTCCGGCAGCCCGCGCGAATGTGACCAGGCCCTCAGCTTCCTCACCGCCCTGCGGTCCCAGCTCGACCTGTCCCCCCAGCGGGTGATGGTCGTGCCCGGAGCGCAGGACGTGAACCAGGCCGCCTCCCAGGCCTACTTCCACACCTGCGAAGCCGACGAGGTCGCCCCGCAGCCCCCGTACTGGCCCAAATGGCGCCACTACACCCGGCTCTTCCGCGGCCTCTACCAGGGACTGGACACCGTCTTCGACAGCGACCAGCCCTGGACCCTCTTCCCCGTCCCCGAACTGAGCACCGTCGTGGCCGGCTTCAACTCCACCATCGCCTACAGCCACCGCCCCGAGGAGCAGTACGGGTTCATCGGCCGGGACCAGGCCGCCTGGTTCGCCGAGGCCATGCGCACCTACGAGGAAGAGGGCTGGCTCCGCATCGGAGCCCTGCGCCACCCGCTCACCGACGGCCGCCGCCCGGGCGACGCCGTCGGCGGTCCCGGCGGGCTGAAGGACGCAGACACCCTCGCCCGGCTCGCCGCCCCCCGGCTGCACCTGCTGCTGCACGGCCCCACCGGAGGCCCCCGCACCACGACCGCCGACCCCAGCCGCTCCCAGCTCCCCGGCCCGGCCGGCGGGCTGCCGCTGTTCGGCTCCGCCGCCCCCGCCCGGTTCCAGCTGCTCCAGGTCACCGCCGACGGCGTCACCCGCTGGGACGACCGGATCAACGCCGCCGGCGAGCGCTTCCCCGCCGAATGGCGCCAGACCCGCCGGGTCTTCCCCGTCCCCGAACTCCCCGCCGTCATCCACGTCGAGCGCACCCAGGGCCGGGCCCCCCTCGACGACCCGGCCGCCTCCCTCGCCGAGCGCGTCAAGGAGGTCTGCCGGGTGCGCAGGGAAGGCGTCCGCCTGCGCGACGTCCCGCGCCGCGAACCCGGCGACATGACGCAGATCATGGCCACCTGGCGGGAGACCGACGACGGCGTCGTCCGGCAGCAGCGCATAGCCGTGCACCCGGGCACCCCCTCCGAGGGCGAACTCGACCGGTTCATCTCCCAGGTCCACGCCACCGACCCCGGCTCCGAAGCCGTCCTGGTGTACGGGGGCGAAGCACCGAACGGCGCCCTGCGGCAGCGGGCGGCCAGCCACGGCGTACGCGTCAGGGTGCGCAGCTTCATCGAGTTCCAGGGCCTGCTCGACCTGCGCGGGTACGTCGCCGCCCAGACGGCCCGGCTCGTCGCCAGCGAGCAGTACCCGCCCTCCCTCTACCTCCCCCAGCGCTACCGCGACGCCGACCGCCCCGACGGCCAGGAACGCGACGGCCTCGTCGAGGAGCTGCTGGAGCTCCTCGAATCCGACCACGGCCGGTTCGTCCTGCTCCTCGGCGACTTCGGCCACGGCAAGACCTTCGCCCTGCGCGAACTGGCCCGCCGCATCGCCGGACAGCTCCCGCACCTGACCCCGCTGCTCATCCCGCTCAACACCCTCGACCGGGCCCACAGCCTCGAAGGTCTGGTCGCCGCCCACCTCGCCGGCCACGACGTCGACACCATCGACCTGCGGGCCCTGCGCTACATGCTCGCCCAGGGCCGCGTCGTCCTCCTCTTCGACGGTTTCGACGAACTCGTCCACCGCGTCAGCTACGACCGGGCCGCCGACCACCTCCAGGTCCTCCTCGACGCCGCCGTCGACAGCGCCAAGATCGTCGTCAGCAGCCGCACCCAGCACTTCAAATCGCACGCCCAGGTCCTCACCGCCCTCGGCGAACGCGTCGGACTGCTGCCGCAGCGCCGCATCCTGTCCGTCGAGGGCTTCACCCCGGCGCAGATCCGCTCCTACCTGGTCCGCAGCTACGGCGACGAGCGCGCCGCCGACCACCGCTACCAGCTCCTGCAGAACATCCCCGACCTGCTGATGCTCTGCCGCAACCCCCGGCTGCTGTCCTTCGTCGCCGGCCTGAGCCAGGACCAGCTCAGGGCGGTCGCCGGGGCCGGCCGCGCACTCAGCCCGGCCCGCCTGTACGAGGACGTGTTCACCGCCTGGCTGGAGTACGAGGAACTGCGCGGCCAAGGCGGCCCCGGCGCCCCGCCCGGGCTCACCCTCGCCGAGCTGTGGGCCGCCGTGACCGCCCTGGCCTGGCGGCTGTGGGAGACCGGCCGCACCGCCCTCCGGCTGGACGAGCTCACCGAGACCGTGGCCGCCACCCTCAGCGAAATCACCGAGTCCCCGCTCACCCCGGCCGAACGCGCCCAGGCCGTCGGCGCCGGCAGCCTGCTCGTGCGCAGCGACGACGGCGTCTTCCAGTTCATCCACGGATCCGTCATCGAATGGCTGGTGGCGCGGGAAGCCGCACGCCAGCTCGCCCGAGGGCAACACGCGCTGCTCTCCGCCCGGCCCCTCAGCCAGCTCGCCGTCGAGTTCTTCTGCGACCTCGCCGACCACGAGCTGTGCGCCCGCTGGGTCCGCGGGGTCCTCGACTCACCCGGACGCGGGGTCAGTGACGCCGCCCGCGCCAACGCCGTCCGCATCAGCGACCGCCTCCGGGTGCCCGCCAACGCCGACCTGCGCGGCGCCCGGCTGGCCGGCGAGGACCTCTCGCACCGCGACTTCTCCGGCGTCGACCTGACCGACGCCGACCTGACCGACGCCCGGCTCATCGGCGCCAACCTGTCCGGCGCGCTCCTGCGGGGCACCCTGCTGTCCGGCGCCCGCCTCGACCGCGCCGACCTGAGCCGGGCCGACCTGACCGGCGCCAACCTCAGCCGGGCCCGGCTCACCCGGGCCGACCTGCGGGGCGCCCTCCTGGCCGGCAGCCGCTGGCACCGGGCCGCGCTCATCGACGTCACCATGGACGACGGCATGCGGGAGGCCCCCGAACTCCGCACCGCCGCCCTCGCCCCCGGCATGCCGGTCGACGCGGGCCTGCGCCCGTCGGCGGTGGGCGTCCCGTACGGCTTCGGCATCCGCACCAGCCGCCTCCCCGAACCCATCGCGTACAGCCCCGACGGCGAACTCCTCGCCGTCGGCAGCGAGGACGGCTCCGTCCTGGTCTGCGGCGGTGACGACGGCCGGGCGGTGCGCACCCTCCAGGGCCACGAAGGCCGCGTGTACGCCGTCAAGTTCCGCGGCGACGTCATCGCCACCGGCGGATCCGACGGCGTCGTACGGCTCTGGGACCCGGTGACCGGAGCCTGCCGCCACCGCCTGGACATCCACCCCGACGGGGTGTGGCCGCTCTCCCTCGACGCGGACGGCACCCTGCTCGCCACCGGCGACAGCGAGGGCCTCGTCACGGTCTGGGACGTGGCCACCGGCGCGCCCGTGCACCGGCTGCCCGGCCACACGGCCCCCGTCTACACCGCGGTCTACGGTCCCGGCGGCACCCTGCTCACCGGCGACGCCAATGCTCAGGTACGCCTCTGGGACCTGACCACCGGACGGTGCGTCCGGGAGATCGGCGGCCACCAAGGGGCCGTCTACCGTGCCCGGTTCAGCCCCGACGGCACGCTCTTCGCCACCGCCGACCGCGGCGGCGGCGGCCGGGGCGGCACGGTCAGGGTGTGGCACACGGCCGACGCCCGCATGCTGCACGAGTTCACCGGGCACACCGGCCGCGTGTACGTCCTGGACTTCCACCCCGCGGGAAACCTCCTGGCCAGCGGTGACACCGACGGCCAGGTCCGGCTGTGGGACCCCCTGATCGGCACCCCCGCCGGAACCCTGGAACGCGGCACCGGCGCCGTCTACCAGGTGCTGTTCGGCGACGACGGCAGGCTCCTCGCCGCCTGCGACAGCAACGGCTCCGTCCGGCTGTGGACCGTCACCGCCCGCCCGCACGGGTACACGATCGCCCTCCACCCCCAGCAGCCGACCGAGCACCGGGGCACCGCCTGGGCGTGCGCCTTCCGGCCCGGCGACGGCCAACTGCTCACCGTGGGCAACGACGGCGGCGCGCAGATCTGGGACGCCGCCACCGGCCAGGGCAAACGCATCCTGCGCGGCCACGGCCGCCGGATCAGCGGGGTCGCCTTCAGCGCGGACGGGACCCAGCTGGCGACCGCCGGCAACGACGGCGTCGTACGGCTGTGGGAGACCCGCACCGGGCGGCGCACCCAGGAACTCCTCGGGCGCGGCGACCGGCTGGTCTCGGCGGCGTTCAGCCCCGTCGAACCCCTCCTGGCCACGGCCAGCAACGACGGCGACATGTACCTGTGGGACCCGGCGGACGGCGCATACCTGCGCGAGCTCGACGCCGAGACCGAACACGTGTGGGCAGAAGCCTTCAACGCCGACGGCACCCTCCTGGCCACCGCCAACGACGACGACTCCGTCCGGGTCTGGTTCCGCCCCACCGGATCCCCCGTGTCCACCCTGGACGCGCACCGCGGCCGGGTCCGCTCGATCGCCTTCCGCTCCGACGGCGACACCCTGGCCACCGGCTGCGACGACAGCTTCGTACGGGTGTGGGACGCCAGGAGCGGCCGGCTCGTGTCGGAACTCGGGGGGAGCGGCGGCGGGCACGCGGACCGGGTGTACGGCGTCGCCTACGGGCAGGGCAGCGGCGGCTGGCTGGCGAGTGCGAGCTGGGACGGCACCGTCATCGTCTGGCGGGACGAACAGCCCGCCCTGCGCCTGCGCGGACGCGGGGGCCGGCTGTGGGCCGTGGCCGCGCACCCGGACCGGCCGCTACTGGCCGCCTCGGGCGACGACCGCAGCATCTGCCTGTGGGACAGCGCAACGGGCGAGCACGTCACCGACCTCGTCGGCCACACCGGCCGGGTGTCGTCCCTCGCCTTCTCCCCGGACGGCAGCCTCCTCGCCAGCGGCGCCGAGGACGGCACGGTCCGGCTGTGGAACCTTCCGGCCGCAGGGGCGGCGCCGTCGCTGCGCGCCACCCTCATGGGCCTGGCGGGCGGCTGGGCGACGCTGACCCCGTCGGGCGGGTACAAGTACGAGGGCGACGTGGCCGGCGAGTTCTGGCACGTGGTCGGCATGTCCCGGTTCACCCCGGGGGAACTCGACGAGTACCTCCCGAGCATCCGCCGCCTGCCCCTGGGTGAGGAGCTCTGATCCGCCTCGGCACGCCGACCGGGCACCGGGCCCGGCCGTTCGTCACCGGGGGTGGTGCGGGGAGCGCGAGCGGGACGGCGAAGTGCGCCGTCACCGGCCTCGCGCGCCGCTGCGTGCGACCTGTCGTCCCCCGCGCCACCGGTGGTTCGATGCCTCGGCGGGCGTCCGTCGCCGGCCCCGTGCGGGCCGGTGACCGTGCCGCGGAGCCGAGGGAGGGGAGAAGCGTGGGACTCACGTCATTGCGCCCGGGCCGTGCCGCGCGGCGGGCGGGGTCACGACGGGCGGGCGACCTCGCCGTCCGCGTGGCGCGCGGGTTCGTGGTCGCGCTGTTGTTCGCGGGCTGCGTCGTGGCCACATCGGACGGCACGGCGCACGCCGGCACGGTGGAGGCCATGAACCGTTGCACGGCGAACCAAGTGCCCGACATCGACACGACGATCACGGTGCGGGGCAACGGCGGTGGCAGCTTCCCGGCGGAAGCCGTGCCCTCGAACGTCATCCAACCGGGAGACGTGTTCTACATCATCCCCACGGGCACCACGAAGGTCTCCACCGGCTCGGGGGCCGCCGGCGATGTGGGGCCGGGCGGCAACGGTGTCGCCGCGCCGACGTCGTTCCCCTACCCGGGCCTGAGCAAGTACTCCGCGGTCCTGCGCTTCAACAACGACCCGGCGGGATGGGTCGGTGCGCCCGTACAGGTCACCACCCAGCAGAGCCGGTGCATCCGGTGGGACGCGTCGTTGCCCGTGCGCATGCTGTTCGGCGTCAACGACGACAACACCGGTGACAACGGCGGCGGCTGGGACGTGCGCATCCTCGTCCAGAAGGCGAACGCCGTCACGTCGCCCGCCATGGAAAGGTGCAGGCTGGCCGGTACGCCCACCACGAGCGGCCTCGTCCCGGTGTCCGGCAGCGGCGGCGGAGGCTTCCCCTCGGGAAGCAATCCGGGCAACGTCCTCAACCCGGGCGACGTGTTCTCGGTCGGCTACCTCCGCGGCAACGTCGGAACCGGCCTCGGATCGCCGACCGTCGGACCGTACGGCAACGGCACTGCCGCACCGGGCGGTTGGCCGTACCCCGGGCTGTTCCAGTACTCCGCGGTCCTGCGCTTCAACAACAACCCGGGCGGATGGGTCGGAGCCCCCGTGCACGCCGCGGCCTTCGGCGGGTGCCACGTGTGGTCGGGCGCCCTCCCCGTCAGGCTGCTGTTCGGAGTCAACGACACCCCCACCTGGGACAATTCGGGGTACTGGGAATTCGGGATCCGCATCTACCGGTAGGCGCCGCCGTGCGTCCCGCGGGGACCGCCCGGTCCGTGCCGCGGGACGCGGACGGTCCACCCCGGTGGTCAGCCCCCGCACGGCCCCGGGCACGTGCCGGAGCCGGAAGACCGCCCCGGGGCGTCTTCTAGTCGGCCGAGCGGGTCCAGCCGACCGCGCGGACGGCCGAGGCGTCGGTCGGGCGGTCCTCCGAGAACAGCAGCCGGGCCCGTTCCGCCACCCGTACGACGTCCACGTACACCCCCCGCCCGACGTAGCGGCCGGTCGCGGTGTGCCGGAAGCGCAGGTGCACCGGGCGGCCGGACCACGCCGTGAGGGGGGCTTCCAGGCGGTGCCAGATCCGGCCCGACCAGCCGTCGGCGCAGCCTTGCGGCCACTGCTCGGGGGAGCCGCCGGTGGTGCGGACCGTGCTGAACGGCAGCGGCTCCCAGACCGTGCCGTCCGCCGAGGCCTCCAGGTGGAAGGCGCCCTCGCCGGGCACGGTGTCCCACCACACGGCGCAGCGCAACCGGGCCTCGTCGGTGGTCGGGGTGAGCGGGGGCAGCGTCAGGGTGCCGGAACCGCCGGGTTCCATGCCGGAGAACCAGGCCGCGCCGCCGTGCCGGGTCCGCACCGGTACGGCGCGGGCGAAGCGGTTGCCGACCGCGACCCGCGGGGCGCTGCCGGCCCGCCAGGTGCGGACGGGGTGCACGGAATTGCCGAGGAGGACGAGGAAGGAGTCGGTGGAGGGGTCCAGGACGAGTGAGGTGCCGGTGAAGCCGGTGTGACCGGCGGACTGCGGGGTGGCCATCGCGCCCATGTACCAGTGCTGGTAGAGCTCGAACCCGAGGCCGTGGTCGTCGCCGGGGAAGGCGGTGTTGAAGTCGGTGAACAGGAGCTCGACGGAGGCGGGGCGCAGGATGCGCTTGCCGGCGTAGGCGCCGCCGTCGAGGAGGGTGCGGGCGAGGACGGCGAGGTCCCGGGCCGTGCCGAAGATGCCGGCGTGGCCGGCGACGCCGCCGAGGGCGTACGCGTTCTCGTCGTGGACCTCGCCCCAGACCAGCCCGCGGTCCAGCCCGGACCAGGGCGGGCGCTGGACCTCGGTGGCGGCCGTGACCCGGCGCCAGGAGAGCGGCGGGTTGTAACGCGTGCGGTGCATCCCGAGTGGAGCGGTGATCTCGTCATGGAGCAGGAGATCCAATGTGTGACCGGTGATCCGTTCCAGGAGTAGCTGGAGCGTGATCAGGTTGAGGTCCGAGTAGCGGTACACGGTCCCGGGCGGCTCCTGGGGGCGCACGGACCACAGGAGCCGCAACTGCCCCGCCCGGGTGGACTCTTGGTAGAACGGCGCCCAGGAGCGCAGCCCCGAGGTGTGCGTCAGCAGCTGCCGGACCGTGATCAGCTCCTTGCCGCCGCCGGTGAACTCGGGAAGGTACCGGTCCACCGGAGCCTCCAGCTCCAGCCGGCCCCGCTCCATCTGCTGCACCGCGAGCAGCGAGGTGAACAGCTTGGTCAGCGACGCCAGGTCGAAGACGGTGTCCTCCGCCATCGCGATGCGCTGTGCGGCCGGGAACTCCCGGGCTCGGTCGGTCCGGCCGTCGTAGTCCTCGTACCGTACGGCGCAGCCCATCGCGCGGTGCAGGGCGATGGTCCGGCCGCGGCCGGCGAGGACCACGGCCCCGGCGTAGTAGGGGTGCAGGGGGGAAGGGCCGAGGAACCGCCGGGCCTCCTCGACCACCTGCTCCAGGTGCCGCTCCAGCAGCCCCGCCTGGCGTGCCGACCCGTACCGCAGGCACAGGCCCTGGAGCGCCCGCCGCTCGGCCGGGTTGCCCGCCGCCCCCGCGGCCCCGGGCAGCGCCGCGTGCAGCAGCAGCACCCCGCCCAACGCCAGCAACCGCCCTCCGAGTCCCCGCCGACTCAACCCGCCAGCGCCACCGGCGCCAGCGCCACCGGCGCCAGCGCCACCGGCGCCAGCGCCAGCGCCAGCGCCGGCGCCACCGGCGCCACCGGCACAGCCACCTACGCTCGGCCCGCCGTCGTCCGGGTGTCGGGCCGGGGCCTGGCCGCCGCCCCCGGGCCGTGTGGCCGTGCAGGGCGCTCCCGGGTAGGCCCCCCGATCGGTGGCAGCCGGAGCTCCGGCCGGCGGGGTGCGGTCGGCGGGGCCGCCGGGCCCCGCGGGGTGGCTCCGGGCCGCAGCCCGGACGTGGTCGGGTGGTGCTTCCGCGTGCCGGGCGCGGTGTGCCGTGTCGTCCCCCGTGCGTGCCTCCATGGCGGGCCTCCTGTCTGCCCCGTCGACCTCTCGGAATATGTGCCCGCCCGCGGCGCGCGCCCCGCACGGACCACCCCCCAAAGAATCTGACGCTGCATCAGGAAACCCCTTCCTTCGTCCGTCGGGCTGCGGCATGCTGCCGCCCATGCAGACGGAGCTGAGCACGAGACTGGGAGTCGAGCACGCCCTCTTCGGCTTCACGCCCTTCCCCGCGGTCGCCGCGGCCATCACCCGCGCCGGCGGCTTCGGCGTGCTCGGTGCGGTCCGCTACACCGCCCCCGACGACCTGCGGCGCGACCTCGACTGGATGCAGGCGCACACCGACGGCAAGCCCTACGGCCTCGACGTCGTCATGCCCGCCAAGAAGGCCGTCGACGGCATCGGCGAGGCCGAGATCGAGGCGATGATCCCGGCCGGGCACCGCGACTTCGTCCGCGACACCCTCGCCGAGCACCACGTCCCCGAGCTCCCCGAGGGCGAGGCGTCCGGCTGGCGGATCACCGGCTGGATGGAGCAGGTGGCCCGCGCCCAGCTCGACGCGGCCTTCGACTACCCGGTCAGACTCCTCGCGAACGCCCTGGGTTCCCCGCCCGCCGACGTCATCGCCCGCGCCCACGACCACGGCGTCCTCGTCGCCGCCCTCGCCGGCAGCGCCAAGCACGCCCGCCGGCACGCCGACGCCGGCATCGACATCGTCGTCGCCCAGGGGTACGAGGCGGGCGGCCACACCGGCGAGATCGCCACCATGGTGCTCGTCCCCGAGATCGTCGAGGCCGTCGCCCCGCTCCCCGTCCTCGCCGCCGGCGGCATCGGCAGCGGCGAGCAGATCGCCGCCGGCTTCGCCCTCGGCGCGCAGGGCGTCTGGCTCGGCTCCCTCTGGCTGACCACCACCGAGGCCGAACTACACTCCCGCGCCCTCACCGAGAAGCTCCTCGCCGCCGGCTCGGGCGACACCGTCCGCTCCCGGGCCCTCACCGGCAAACCCGCCCGCCAGCTGCGCACCGGGTGGACCGACGCCTGGGACGACCCGGACGGTCCCGGCGCCCTGCCCATGCCGCTCCAGGGCCTCCTGGTCGCCGAGGCGCTCTCCCGGATCCAGAAGTACGAGGTCCAGCCGCTGCTCGGCACCCCCGTCGGCCAGATCGTCGGCCGCATGAACAGCGAGCGCAGCGTCCAGGCCGTCTTCGACGACCTCACCCGCGGCTTCGAGGAGGCCGTCGCCCGCATCAACCGCATCGCCGACCGAGCCGTGTGAGAGGGATGACCCGCATGAGCAGCGTGACGGGCACGAACGGGAACGTGAACGGCACCGGGCGGCAGAACGCGGGCGGATTCTGGGCCCAGGCCGCTGCCGATCCGCAGCGGGTCGTCCTGGTCACCCCGCAGGGCGAGGAGTGGACGGCCGGCCGGCTGCACGCCGACGCCAACCGCCTCGTCCACGGCCTGCGCGCCGCCGGACTGCAGCGGGGCGACGCGTTCGCCGTCGTCCTGCCGAACGGCGTCGAGCTCCTCACCGCCTACCTCGCCGCCACCCAGGCCGGCTTCTACCTCGTCCCCGTCAACCACCACCTCGTCGGACCCGAGATCGCCTGGATCGTCTCCGATTCCGGAGCCAAGGTCCTCATCGCCCACGAGCGCTTCGCCGACGCCGCCACGGCCGCGGCCGACGGGGCCGCCCTGCCCGCCACCCACCGCTACGCCGTCGGCACCGTGCCCGACTTCCTCCCGTACGCCGGACTGCTCGACGGCCGGCCCGGCACGCCCCCCGAGGGGCGCACCCTCGGCTGGGTCATGAACTACACCTCCGGCACCACCGGCCGCCCCCGGGGCATCCGCCGCCCGCTGCCCGGCAGGACGCCCGAGGAGACGAACCTCGGCGGTTTCCTCGGCATCTTCGGCATCCGCCCCTTCGACGGCAACGTGCACCTGGTCTGCTCGCCGCTCTACCACACCGCGGTCCTCCAGTTCGCCGGCGCCGCGCTGCACATCGGCCACCCGCTGGTACTGATGGACAAGTGGACTGCGCAGGAGATGCTGCGTCTGATCGAAGTCCACCGCTGCACCCACACCCACATGGTCCCCACCCAGTTCCACCGCCTGCTCGCGCTCCCGGAGGCAACCCGGGCGGCGTACGACGTCAGCTCCATGCGGCACGCCATCCACGGCGCCGCCCCCTGCCCCGACCACGTCAAACGGGCGATGATCGCCTGGTGGGGCCACTGCGTGGAGGAGTACTACGCCGCCAGCGAGGGCGGCGGGGCCTTCGCCACCGCCGAGGACTGGCTGAAGAAGCCGGGGACGGTCGGCCGGGCCTGGCCCATCAGCGAGCTCGCCGTGTTCGATGACGACGGCAACCGGCTCCCCGCCGGCGAAGTCGGCACCGTCTACATGAAGATGAACACGGGCGGATTCAGCTACCACAAGGACGAGGGCAAGACGCGGAAGAACCGCATCGGCGACTTCTTCACGGTCGGCGACCTCGGGCTGTTGGACGAGGAGGGCTACCTCTTCCTCCGCGACCGCAAGATCGACATGATCATCTCGGGCGGAGTGAACATCTACCCCGCCGAGATCGAGGCCGCGCTCCTCACCCATCCGGCGGTCGCCGACGCCGCCGTCTTCGGCATCCCGCACGCCGACTGGGGCGAGGAGGTCAAGGCGGTCGTCGAGCCGGCCGACGGGCACGAGCCGGGGGAGGAGCTCGCCGCCGGGATCCTCGCGCACTGCGCGGGCCTGCTGGCGGGCTACAAGCGGCCCAGGACGGTCGACTTCATCGCGGAGATGCCCCGCGACCCCAACGGCAAGCTGTACAAGCGGCGGCTGCGCGACCCCTACTGGGCAGGTCGCGACCGGGCGCTGTGACCGCGTGGTCCGAGCGGCGCAACCTTGCGGCCGGCCGGAGGAACGGGCGGCCGTGCCTGCGGAGGGGGGCGGGGGCACAGGTGAGATGGCTCGGCGGACCGGTGCGTCCGGTCCCCCAGCCACTCCCACCGCGCTCCTCCGTGCCCGCACGGCCGGGGGAGGTAAGGAAGTCGCGAACGCAACACACACCTCCCGACGCTCCCGGCGCCGGGCGCCTGTGCGCCGTCCCGGTGAAGCCGGGGGCAGTCGTACGTGATCGTCGTCGTCGGCGACGGCGGTACGGGCGGTACCGGTGGCGCCGGTGGCACGGGAGGACCGGGTACGGCGGGCAGCGCCACCACCCTGGCCTCGCCCAAGGGCGACGTCCTGGCCACCGCCGCGGCGGTGGTGGCGGTGGCGGCGGCGGTGGCGGGACCACCACCAACGGTGCGCCCGGCACGCCCGGCACGGGCGGCACCGCCACCTGCCGCACCGGTGGCGTGACCCGGACCGGGGATCCGGGCGGGCCCGGCAACAGTGCCGGTGGTGCCGTGGACGGCGTCGTCGGCCTGCCGGGCGAGGCCGGCACCGGTGGGTTCGGTGCTCCGGGCGGTGGCAGTGGCACCGTGACGGGCGGCAGGGGCGGCACGTCGACCGGCAGCGGCGACGGGTACGCCGTCATCTTCTGGTAGCCCCGCGGTAGCGGCGGCCGGTTGCAGTCCCTGGCGCGGGGACCGCAGCTGGCCCGCCCGCCGCCGCTCGCGCGGCGGATCACGGGTCGTGGCAGCGTGGGGGCATGAGACGCGCAGTCCTCAGGCTCCCCGCCGCTGCCTGGACCGTGCTGGTCCCGCTCGTCTCGCTCCTCGCGCTCGTGCTCAGCTGGGGGCGGGACCTGCCGGGCTTCGCGGTGGCGATCGTCGCGCTGTGCCTGGCGGGGGCGGTGCTGGCGGCCGTGCACCACGCCGAGGTCGTCGCCCACCGGGTGGGCGAGCCGTTCGGCTCCCTCGTCCTCGCGGTGGCCGTCACCGTCATCGAAGTGGCCCTCATCGTCACCCTGATGGTCGACGGCGGTCCGAAAACCGCCTCGCTCGCACGCGACACCGTCTTCGCCGCCGTCATGATCACCTGCAACGGCATCGTCGGCCTGTCCCTGCTCGTCGGTGCGCTGCGCAACCGCGTCGCCGTCTTCAACCCCGAAGGCTCCGGCGCCGCCCTGGCCAGCGTGGCGACCCTCGCCACCCTCAGCCTGGTCCTACCGACGTTCACCACCAGCAAGCCCGGCCCGGAGTTCTCCACGGCTCAACTCGCCTTCGCCGCCTGCGCCTCGCTCGCCCTCTACGGGCTGTTCGTCTCCGTGCAGACCATCCGCCACCGGGACTACTTCCTGCCCGTCGCCACCGCCACCGCCACCGCCACTGGCACGGGTACCGGCGACGACAGCCATGCCGTACCGCCCACCGCCCGCGCCGCCCTGATCAGCCTCGGGCTGCTGCTCGTCGCCCTCGTCGCCGTCGTCGGCAACGCCAAGGCCGTCTCGCCCACCATCGAGTCGGCCGTGGCGGAGGCCGGCCTGCCGCAGGCCGTCGTCGGGGTGGTCATCGCCCTGCTCGTCCTGCTGCCCGAGACGCTCGCCGCGGTCCGCGCCGCGAGCCGCGACCGCGTCCAGACCAGCCTCAACCTCGCGTACGGTTCCGCCCTCGCCAGCATCGGCCTGACCATCCCGGCCATCGTCCTCGCCTCCCTGTGGCTGTCCGGCCCGCTGCTGCTGGGCCTCGGGCCGGTCCACATGGTGCTGCTCGCCCTCACGGTCGCGGTCGGCACCCTCACCGTCGTACTCGGCCGCGCCACCCTGCTCCAGGGCGGCGTCCACCTGGTCGTCCTGGCGGCCTACCTCTTCCTCGCCGTGAGCCCGTGAGCCCGTGAGCCCGTGAGGCTGCACTGCGGTGCGCGTTCCGCGCGCCGGCACGTGGCGACCCGCGGGCGTAAGCCCGTTCGGCCCCGCGGTGGTTGACCGCGGTGCGCGGGGGAACGAGGATCGCGGCATGACGGCAGTGCGGGACAACACGGTCGACGGGTTGGTGCGCGACAGTGCGCGGCGGTTCCCCGGGCGGGAGGCCGTCCGGTACCGCGACCGGGCCTGGACGTACGCCGAGCTCGATGCCGCGGTCTCCACCGGGGCCGCGGTCCTGCGCGAGCGGTACGGGCTGGGCGCCGGCGACCGGGTCGTGACCTTCGGCCACAACTCCGACGCCTATCTGCTCGCCTTCCTCGCCTGTGCCCGGGCCGGTCTCACGCACGTCCCGGTCAACCAGAACCTCACCGGTGGGGACCTCGCGTACATCCTGGACGACTGTGCGGGCGCGCTCGTCCTCGCCGACCCGGACCTGGCCCAGCGGATCCCCGACGGGTACCCGGTGCGGCCGCTGCGCGACACGCCGGGCTCCTTCCTCGCGGAGCTCGTCGAGCCGCTGCCCTTCGAGCCGGTCGCCGACCCGGGCGCCGTGGTGCAGCTGCTCTACACCTCCGGCACCACCGCCCTGCCCAAGGGCGCGATGATGACCCACCGGGCCCTGGTCCACGAGTACGAGAGCGCCGTCGAGGCGCTGGACCTGAACCCGGAGGACCTGCCGGCGCATGCGCTGCCGCTGTACCACTCGGCGCAGATGCACGTCTTCCTGCTGCCCTACCTCGCGGTGGGCGCCCGGAACACGATCCTGGACGCGCCCGTCGCCGACGAGCTGTTCGGGCTGGTGGAGGCGGGCCGGGCGGACAGCTTCTTCGCACCGCCCACGGTGTGGATCGCCTTCGCCAACCACCCGGAGTTCGAGCGGCGCGAGCTGGGCGCGCTGCGCAAGGCGTACTACGGGGCGTCCGTCATGCCGGTGCCGGTCCTGGAACGGCTGCGGGCGCGGCTGCCCCGGCTCGGGTTCTACAACTGCTTCGGGCAGAGCGAGATCGGGCCGCTGGCCACCGTGCTCGGGCCCGCGGAGCACGAGGGGCGGCTGGAGTCCTGCGGGCGGCCGGTCCGGCACGTCGAGGCGAAGGTCGTCGACGAGGACGGCGCGGACGTGCCCGACGGGACTGCGGGCGAGGTGGTGTACCGCTCGCCGCAGCTCTGCCTCGGCTACTGGAACGACCCGGAGGCCACGCAGAAGGCCTTCCGGGACGGGTGGTTCCGCTCCGGTGACCTGGCGGTGCGCGATGCGCAGGGCTACTTCACGGTCGTCGACCGGGTCAAGGACGTCATCAACTCGGGCGGGGTGCTGGTCGCCTCCCGGCAGGTCGAGGACGTGCTCTACACGCACCCGGCGGTCGCCGAGGCGGCGGTCGTGGGGTTGCCCGACGCGCGGTGGATCGAGGCGGTGACGGCCGTGGTGGTGCCGCGCGGGGAGGTGGCGGAGGCGGAGCTGCTGGCCTACGCGCGGGAGCGGCTGGCCCATTTCAAGGCGCCGAAACGGGTGCTGTTCGTCGACGCCCTGCCGCGCAACGCCAGCGGCAAGATCCTCAAGCGCGAGCTCCGCGACCGGTTCGGCCGGGCCGGGCGCTGACACGGGGCGCCGCGGGCCCTTCCCCGGGGCGATGAGCGATCTTCGTATCGAACGCGTGCACGGCGGCAGTGCGGACCGGCTGGGGACTGGCGGCTGGTCCAGGCGACCTCGTCATCCCCACCGATCCGCTGTCGCCGGACGACGTGCGCGAGCGGGCCGGGCGCCACCTCCCGGACGTCGCCCACCACGGGGACGCCCTCCTCGGCTGCTCGACCGTCCGTCCGCCGGCCGGGGACGGAGCGGTGACGGTCCTCGCGGAGGCCCGACGGCTCGGCGCGGAGGTCATCGAGACGGTGGTCCTGGAGTCGAACGGGAACGGGCCGCGGTTCGCGCTGGCACGGGGGTTCGTCGAAGTGGAGTGCTACCTGCTCCCCGGCGACAGCGTGCCGTACGTCGACCTGCGGCTCACGTGAGCAGGCGGCCCGGACGGAGTCGTTCACTCGGGGAACAGGCCCGAGTGCTGGAGCCGGCGCAGGGTCAGGTGCTCGTGGACCAGGCGGCCCACGAGCGCACCCCCGTAGACGACGAAACCGACGCCGACGAGCCAGGACTGGACGACCAGCAGGGTGCCGAACGGCCCGTACGTCACGGCGTTGGAGGCGATCAACGGCGAGAACACCAGCTGGGAGAAGATCCGCAGGCCGAGCAGGCCCAGGCCGGTCGTCACCGCCCCGGGCAGCAGGGCCCGCCAGCGGACCCGTCCCCCGAGCAGCAGGCGCTGGGACCCCCAGAAGAACACGCAGGTGCCGATGACGTCCGCGGTGCCGACGAGGAGGTTGCCCAGCGTGTCGTCCGACGGGGCGGGGACCCCCACGAGCAGGGCCAGGTAGCACACCAGTAGGGCGAGCCAGACGACGTGGCGCCACATGGTGTGCCACCGGGCGGTGGGCAGGTCCCAGACCTTCTCGTACCCGGTCTGCACGGCCGAGCCGAAGGTGAGGCCGAATACGGCCAACGCCGCGAGGCCGAAGGCGGTCGTCCGCTCCAACGCCAGGTCGGCCGATGCGAACAGCACCTCGATCCGGGCCCGGGACGACGCCGTGACCCCGAGCGCCTGGCCGAGCCAGCGGCCGAAGTTCGAACCGCTGCCGGGCGCGGCGGCCGCCACCACGACCAGCAGGGGCACCAAGGTCAGGAAGCCCAGGGCGGCGAACCCCATGGCCCGGTGCATCAGCTCCATCTCGCGCCCCCGGCTCCAGGCGAGCCCGGCCGAGGAGGCCAGGATCCGGTCGTGGAGGTGTCGGAGCTTCGAGGTCACGCCTCATGCACTACCCGCACGGTCCCGACGCTTCTCGGAGGCCGGCACGAAGTGCGGCCGATCGGGCGTGTCAGCCGCCCGGGCGCGTGTCCCCCCGCTCCCCGGCGCCGCGCAGGTCGACCATGCGCTTGAGCTTCCCCACGGAGCGCTCCAGGGTCTCCGGGTCGACGACCTCGACCGCGACGGTGACCCCGATGCCCTCCTTGACCGCCCGCACCACGGCCGCCGCCGCGGACGCGCGCAGGCCGGCGTCCGCATCCGGGCGCGCCTCGACCCGCACCGTCAACGCGTCCATCCGGCCCTCGCGGGTCAGCCGCAACTGGAAGTGCGGGGCGAGGCCGGGCGTCCCGAGGACGATCTCCTCGATCTGGGTCGGGTACAGGTTCACCCCGCGCAGGATGAGCATGTCGTCGCAGCGCCCGGTGACCTTCTCCATCCGCCGGAACGCGGGCCGGGCGGTCCCCGGCAGCAGCCGTGTCAGGTCCCGGGTCCGGTAGCGGACCACGGGCATCGCCTCCTTCGTGAGGGAGGTGAAGACCAGCTCCCCGGGCTCGCCGTCCGGCAGCACCTCGCCGGTCAGTGGGTCCACCACCTCCGGGTAGAAGTGGTCCTCCCACACGTGCAGGCCGTCCTTGTGCGTCGCGAACTCCTGGGCCACACCGGGCCCGATCACCTCGGACAGGCCGTAGATGTCCACCGCATCGATGTCGAGCCGCTCCTCGATCTCCCGGCGCATCCCCTCCGTCCACGGCTCCGCACCGAAGATCCCGGTCCGCAGGGACGTGCTGCGCGGGTCGACGCCCTGCCGCTCCATCTCGTCGAGCAGCGTCAGCATGTACGAGGGCGTCACCATGATGACCTCCGGTCGGAAGTCCTGGATCAGCCGCACCTGGCGGTCCGTCATGCCCCCGGAGGCGGGCACGACCGTACAACCCAGCCGCTCCGCCCCGTAGTGCGCGCCCAGGCCCCCGGTGAACAGGCCGTACCCGTACGCGATGTGCACGACCTGGCCCGGCCGTCCGCCCGCCGCCCGGATCGAGCGGGCGACGACCGAGGCCCAGGTGTCCAGGTCCCCCTCCGTGTAGCCCACGACGGTGGGGCGGCCGGTGGTGCCGCTGGAGGCGTGGAGACGGCGTACCTCCGAGCGGGGTACGGCGAACATCCCGAAGGGGTACTGGTCGCGCAGATCCGTCTTGGTGGTGAAGGGGAAGCGGGCGAGATCGGCGAGGGAACGACAGTCGTCCGGATGCACCCCGGCCTTGTCGAAGGCCTGCCGGTAGAAGGGCACCCGCTCGTAGGCGCGGGCCAGGGTCTCCCGCAGCCGGGCCAGTTGCAGGGCGGCCAACTCGTCGCGACCCAGCCGCTCGCCCGCGTCCTGGACGTCCTCGTACTGCGTCATGAGCCCTCACCCCGTCGTGAGCCGAACAGCCGACCGATCATTCGGTACATTGCCCGACCCGGGGGGTCGAAATCAATGACTCGAACGAGTGGTCGTACGGGAGGGGCGCCCACGGGGCGACGACACCGCGGTCGCGGCCTCGAACGGCTCCTCCTCGGGCGGCGGCGACGTGGAGGAGGCCCGGCCCCGGCCTCCGCCGGCCCCGGCGTCTTCGCCGGCCGAGGTGGCGGCGTGCTTTCCGACGGGGCGCTGGACGTCACCCGGCCGGCCGGTCCCGGTGGGCGGCCGCGTCGGCCTCCGCCGCCACCGACTTCGCCCACCGGTAGTCCGCCTTCCCGCTCGGCGACCGCTGGACCGCCGGGGCGACGACCAGCTGGCGCGGGATCTTGTAGCCTGCCAGCCTGGTCCGGCAGTGGCGCTGGATCTCGTCCAGCGTCGGCTCCGGCGCGCCCGCGCGCAGCTGGACCACCGCCGCGACGTGGCTGCCCCACTGCGCGTCCGGCACCCCGGCGACCAGGGCGTCGTACACGTCCGGGTGGGCCTTGAGCGCCTGTTCGACCTCCTCCGGGTACACCTTCTCGCCGCCCGTGTTGATGCACTGCGAGCCGCGCCCCAGGACGGTGACGATGCCCTCCTCGTCCACGGTGGCCATGTCCCCGAGGAGGACCCACCGCTCGCCGCCCTTCCGGAAGAAGGTCTCGGCGGTCTTCACCGGGTCGTTGTAGTAGCCGAGCGGTACGTGGCCGCGCTGCGCCAGCCGCCCGGGCACGCCCGGCGGCACCGGCTCGTGCGTCGCGGGGTCCACCACCTGGGTACGGTCGTTGACGACGAGCCGGAAGCCCTTCTCCGGGCCCGCGTCGTCGGCGGCCCGGCCGTTGGACCCGGACTCCGAGGAGCCGAAGTTGTTCAGCAGCAGCACGTTCGGGACGAGTCGGAGGAACTCGGCGCGGACCGAGTCCGACATGATCGCCCCGGACGAGGACACGCTGAACAGCGAGGACAGGTCGGTCCCCCGGAGCGGGCCCTTCAACGCGTCGATGAGCGGTCGCAGCATCGCGTCGCCCACCAGGGACACGCTCGACACCTTCTCCTTCTCGATCGTCCGCAGCACTTCCTCGGGGACGTACTTGCGGTGGATGACCACCCGCTGCCCGTAGTTGAAGGCGATGAACGAGGTCAGCGTCGACGTGCCGTGCATCAGTGGCGGAGCGGGGAAGAAGGTGAGCCCGGCGCCGCGCGCCGCGACCCGCTCCGCCAGCTCCTCCGGCCGCCCCACCGGCTCGCCCGACGGCTCCCCGCCGAACAGGCCCGCGAAGAACAGGTCCTCCGCCCGCCACATGACGCCCTTGGGCATGCCGGTGGTGCCGCCCGTGTAGATGACGAACAGGTCGTCGGGGGACCGGGGCGCGAAGCTCCGGGCCGGCGATCCGGCAGCCTCGGCGTCCGCGAACGCGACGGGGGTGACCACCGGCTCCGGCGCGCCGCCGGGCGCCTCCCCGACCCGGATCAGGTGGCGCAGCTTCGGGGTGCGGGGCAGGGCGGCGGCCACCCGGGCCGTGAACTCGCCCTCGAAGACGAGCGCGGCCAGGTCGGCGTCGTTGTAGAGGTAGACCAGTTCCTCCTCCACGTACCGGTAGTTGACGTTCACCGGTACCAGGCGGGCCTTCAGGCAGGCCAGCACCGTCTGGAGGTACTCGACCCCGTTGTAGAGGTGCAGGCCCACGTGCTCGCCGGCCTTCAACCCGCTGTCCTGGAGGTGGTGGGCGATGCGGTTGGCCGCCGCGTCCAGCTGCGCGTACGTGAGGCGGCGCTCGGCACCGGTCCCCGGGTGGTCCACGTACACCAGTGCCTCGCGGTCGGGGACCACGTCCACGACCGATTCGAACAGGTCGGCAAGGTTGTACTCCACCGCTCCTCCTCACCTCCGGAACTGCGTCGGCGGACGACCGGCCGGCCCGCCCGGCGGTCATTAGAGCGCCGCCCACACCAACTGGGAAGGGTGCAGGACAATAAAACTGACTGAGTGTCAGAAAACCCTTGAACTGCTCCCCACGCTCCTGCAACCTGTTCTAGGTCTTGAGAGGGAGGACGGCAATGAGCGGTACCGAACACCTCACCGTCGAACGGCACGGCGCCACGCTCGTGCTCACCATGAACCGACCCGAGGCGAAGAACGCGCTCTCGCTCCCCCTGCTCGTCGGCCTCCACGACGGCTGGCTGGAGGCCGACGCCGACGACACCGTCCGCTCCATCGTCCTGACCGGCGCCGGAGGGGACTTCTGCGCCGGGATGGACCTCAAAGCGCTCGCCGGACAGGGCATGACCGGGGACCGGTACCGCGACCGCCTCAAGGCCGACCCAGACCTGCACTGGAAGGCGATGCTGCGCCACCACCGCCCGCGCAAGCCCGTCATCGCCGCCGTCGAAGGGTACTGCGTGGCCGGCGGCACCGAGATCCTGCAGGGCACCGACATCCGGGTCGCGGGCGCCGGCGCCACCTTCGGCCTCTTCGAGGTCCGGCGGGGCCTGTTCCCGATCGGCGGCTCGACCGTACGGCTGCAGCGCCAGATCCCCCGCACCCACGCCCTGGAAATGCTGCTGACCGGCCGCCCGTACTCCGCCGAGGAGGCCGCGCGGATCGGGCTCGTCGGCCACGTCGTCCCCGCGGGGACGGCCCTGGACAGGGCCCTGCAGATCGCCGAGCAGATCAACGCCTGCGGACCCCTCGCCGTCGAGGCCGTCAAGGCCTCGGTGTACGAGACCGCCGAACTGGACGAGACCGCGGGACTGGCCTCCGAGCTGGCCCGTGGACGACCGGTCTTCGACACGGCCGACGCCAAGGAGGGCGCCCGGGCCTTCGCCGAGAAGCGCACCCCGGTCTACCGCCGCGCCTAGGCCGTCGCGGCCGGGCCGCCGTGGTCGCCCTGCTCGTCCACCAGCGGCCGTGCCGCCGCACCCCCCGCCCGAACCGGAGAACCGGGAGAGCCGCCATGACCGCCGCGTCCCCACCAGAGGTGCTGCGCGCGCCCCTCGTCGTCGAGTTCCCCTTCACCCGGTCCCTCGGACCCGTGCAGAGCGCCTTCCTCACCGGGCTGCGCGAGCGCACCGTCCTCGGAGTGAAGACCTCCGACGGCCGGGTGATGGTCCCGCCCGTCGAGTACGACCCCACCACCGCCGAGGAACTGCGCGAGCTCGTCGAAGTCGCCCCCACGGGCACCGTCACCACCTTCGCCTGGAACGACCGCCCCCGCCCGAACCAGCCCCTCGGCACCCCCTTCGCCTGGGTGCTGGTCCGCCTCGACGGCGCCGACACCGCCCTGCTGCACGCCCTCGACGCACCCGGCCCGGACGCCGTCCGCACCGGCATGCGGGTCCGCGTCCGCTGGGCCGCCGCACGCACCGGAGCCATCACCGACATCGCCTGCTTCGAGCCCTGCCAACCCGCGGACGACCCCGACCCCGGACCCGACCCTGACCCCCGGACCGGCGCCGTGACCGCCGCCCCGCACGACGGGGTCTTCGCCGAGCCCGTCACCGGCATCGTCGCCCCCGCCCGCCTCGACTACACCTACAGCCCCGGCCGCGCCCAGACCGCCTACCTGGGCGCCCTCGCCGAGCACCGCACCGTCGGCGAACGCTGCCCCTCCTGCCGCAAGGTGTACGTCCCGCCCCGCGGCGCCTGCCCCACCTGCGGGATCGCCACCACCGACCGCGTCGAGGTCGGCCCGCGCGGCACGGTCACCACCTTCTGCATCGTCAACATCAAAGCCAAGAACCTCGACATCGAGGTGCCGTACGTCTACGCGCACATCGCCCTCGACGGCGCCGACCTCGCCCTGCACGGCCGGATCGGCGGCATCCCCTACGACCAGGTCCGCATGGGCCTGCGCGTCGAGCCCGTGTGGACCGGAGGCGGCCGTTACCCCGACCACTACCGCCCCACCGGCGAGCCGGACGCGGACTACGGGGCCTACAAGGAGCTGCTTTGAAACCTCCCCTCCTCAAAGGAGGGGATTCCCAGCACCCGTCACTGACAACGAATGAGAGTGCAGGTCAGAGCAGATGCGCAACGGACTCCGCCACTTCACGACCCCGCCCCGAGGCCCCGTTCCTCCCCGGCCCGAAGGCCTGGGCTCCCTGGGAGGAGTCCGGTGACCGACGGGACCCGATACGCGCGCGAGGTCGCCGTCGTCGCCTTCGCGCAGAGCGACCACCGGCGCCGCACCGACGAGCTGAGCGAAGTCGAGATGGTCATGCCGGTCCTGCACGAGGTGCTCCGGCAGACCGGACTGCGCACCGGCGACATCGGGTTCACCTGCTCCGGATCCTCCGACTACCTAGCCGGCCGGGCCTTCTCGTTCACCATGGCCCTCGACGGCGTCGGCGCCTGGCCGCCGGTCTCCGAGTCCCACGTCGAGATGGACGGCGCCTGGGCCCTCTACGAGGCCTGGGTCACGATCCAGACCGGCGCGGCCGACACCGCGCTCGTCTACGCGTACGGCAAGTCCTCCCCGGGCCCGGTGCGCGACGTCCTGACCCGGCAGCTCGACCCCTACTACCTGGCCCCGCTGTGGCCCGACCCGGTGGCCCTGGCCGCCCTCCAGGCCCAGGCGCTGATCGACGCGGGCGAGACCGACGAACCCGCCCTCGCCGCCATCGGCGCCCGTAGCCGGGCCGCTGCCGCGGCCAATCCACACGCACAGCTGCGGGGACCCGTACCGCAGGGCGACTACCAGGTGCGGCCCCTGCGCACGGGCGACTGCCCGCCCATCGGCGACGGCGCGGCCGCGGTCGTGCTGGCCGCCGGCGACACCGCACGGCGGTTGTGCGCCCGCCCGGCCTGGATCACCGGCATCGACCACCGCATCGAGGCCCACGGCCCGGGCCTGCGCGAGCTCACCGAGTCCCCGTCCACCCGGACCGCGGCCCGGCACGCCGGCTTCTTCGACCACCCCGTGGACACCGCCGAACTGCACGCCCCCTTCTCCTCCCAGGAGGTCGTGCTGCGCAAGGCCCTCGGCATCGGCGACGACGGCACCGTCGCCGTCAACCCCTCGGGCGGCGCCCTCGCCGCCAACCCGCTCATGGCCGCCGGCCTGATCCGGATCGGCGAGGCCGCCGCCCGGATCCACCGGGGGGAGTCGCACCGGGCCGTCGCCCACGCCACTTCCGGCCCCTGCCTCCAGCAGAACCTGGTCGCCGTCCTGGAAGGGGACCGCACATGAGCAAGGAGCCCGTGGCCGTCGTCGGCATCGGCCAGACCAAGCACGTCGCCGCCCGCCGCGACGTGTCCCTCGCCGGCCTCGTCCGCGAGGCCGCGGTCCGCGCCCTCGCCGACGCCGAACTGGGCTGGGCGGACGTCGACGCCGTCGTCATCGGCAAGGCACCCGACTTCTTCGAGGGCGTGATGATGCCGGAGTTGTACCTCGCGGACGCCCTCGGCGCCACCGGCAAGCCCATGCTGCGCGTGCACACCGCCGGCTCGGTCGGCGGGTCCACCGCCCTGGTCGCCGCCAACCTGGTCGCCGCCCGCGTCCACCGCACCGTGCTCACCCTCGCCTTCGAGAAGCAGTCCGAATCCAACGCCATGTGGGGCCTGTCGCTGCCCGTCCCCTTCCAGCAACCGCTGCTGGCGGGCGCGGGCGGGTTCTTCGCCCCGCACGTCCGCGCGTACGTGCGGCGCACCGGCGCACCCGACACCGTCGGTTCGCTCGTCGCCTACAAGGACCGCCGCAACGCGCTGAAGAACCCGTACGCACACCTCCACGAGCACGACATCACCCTGGAGAAGGTCCGGGCGTCGCCCATGCTGTGGGACCCGATCCGGTACTCCGAGACCTGCCCGTCCTCGGACGGCGCCTGCGCCATGGTCCTCACCGACCGGGCGGGCGCGGCCCGTTCGCCGCAGCCGCCCGCCTGGCTGCACGGCGGCGCGATGCGCAGCGAGCCGACCCTCTTCGCCGGGAAGGACTTCGTGTCGCCGCAGGCGGGCAAGGACTGTGCGGCCGACGTGTACCGGCAGGCCGGCATCACCGATCCGCGCCGCGAGATCGACGCGGTGGAGATGTACGTGCCGTTCTCCTGGTACGAGCCCATGTGGCTGGAGAACCTGGGCTTCGCCCAGGAGGGCGAGGGCTGGAAGCTCACCGAGGCAGGGGTGACCGAACTCGACGGGGACCTCCCGGTGAACCCCTCCGGAGGCGTCCTGTCCACCAACCCGATCGGCGCCTCCGGCATGATCCGTTTCGCCGAGGCGGCCCTCCAGGTCCGCGGCCGGGCCGGGGAGCACCAGGTCCCAGGGGCCCGGCGGGCGCTGGGACACGCGTACGGCGGTGGGGCGCAGTTCTTCGCGATGTGGCTCGTGGGGTCCGCGGCCCCGGATTCGTGATCGTTCGCCGACCGGACCCGGGGCGGAACGCGCGCCGCGACGTACCGGGCGCATGTGACGCACGGTGGTCTGTGCGACACGCGCCGCGCTGGCTACCCTGGCCCCGGACGACGTACCGGGAGGAGCACGCACGTGGCAGACACCATCACTTCGCAGCCGTCCTCCGGCTGGGGCAAGCCCGACCTGGACCTCAGCCAGGCGGACTGGCAGTCCAGCAGCCGGGGAGCGGGCGACGTCCAGATCGCCTTCGTCGAGGGGTTCATCGCGATGCGCAACAGCGAGCGCCCCGAGAGCCCGTCGCTGATCTTCGCGCCGGACGAATGGCGCAGGTTCGTCCTGGGTGCCCGGGGCGGCGAATTCGACCTGACCTGACCTGGCGCCCGCCCCGCAATCCGCCGACGCCGCCGGACCGCGCAGCCGCAGCGCCGGCGGCTTCGGCGTACCGGGCGGCATGGGGGTGTGCGTTCGTCCCCGGGGGCACACCCGCGCACGGCCGCCTACGCTCCTGGCGGAACCCGGGACGCACGCCCGTCCGGAGGGCAGTGTCACCGCATGGACCACACCGAATGCCTGTCCCACTTCCGCAGCGAGACCCTGGCCTTCGAGAAGGCGATCGGACGTGCCGTCGCCGAAGCAGGCGAAGGTCCCCTGCCACTCGTGCCGTCCTGCCCCGGCTGGTCCCCCTCCGACCTCCTCGGTCATCTGGGCGCCGTCCACCGCTTCGTCGGCCGCATCCTGCGCGACCGCCTCGCCGAAGCCCCCGACCCCACCGACCCCTCCCTCTTCGACCTCCCCGAGGACCCGGCCGCCCGGGCCGCCTGGCCGCTCCCGGAGCAGGCGCCGAACCGCGGGCCGCTACCGCAGGAGGTGACGGACTGGTTCGGTCAGGGCGCGCGTCGGCTGGCCCACCTGTTCCACGAGCTGGGACCCGAGGTGCCCGTGTGGACCTGGTCCGCCGACCGCAGTCAGCACACCAGCGGCTTCTGGCTCCGCATGCAGACCATCGAGCTCGCCATCCACCGCTGGGACGCGGAGGGCGCCGCCGGCACCCCCGGCCCCGTCGACCCGGACGTGGCCGCCGACGCCGTCCCGCAGACCTTCGAGGTCATGGCCCCCTTCCGGCGGGCCGTCGGCGCCGCCCCGCCCGGCGTGGGGGAGCGCTACCGGTTCCGCCGTACGGACGGCCCCGGGTCCTGGACGGTGACGTTCTCCGGGGACCTCGTCCGCGTGGAGCGCGGCACCACCGGCACGGCCCCCGTCCAGGCCGCCGGAACCGCCTCCGACCTGATGCTCTTCCTCTGGCAGCGGATCCCGGCGGACGATTTGGAGGTCACCGGCGACAAGGAGCTCCTCGCGCGCTGGTTCACCCTCGTCCCGCCGCTGTGAGGGCCCGCCACTGCCGGCCCCGGGATCCGGAAACCGCGGCCGGACACGTACCATGGCGGCATGTCCTTCCTCCGCCGCAACCGCGCCGCCACACCCGCCGGCCCGGACTTCGACGTCCTGGCCATGGACCCGGGGGACTGGCCGGGCAATCTCGGGGCCGGGCTGCTGCCCGCGCCCGACGGCAGCTGCCAGGGCGTCTTTCTCCGCTACGACCTGTTCGGCGGACGCGGCCCCGCAATGATCATCGGCAACCTTCCGGAGGGGTCCCCGGCCCGGGACCTCGCCGAAGGCCAGGTCCCCTTCGAGGTGGCCCAGCTCCTCGACGCCCTCGAGAACGACGAGGACGTCCACGTCACCGGAACCGAGGACTGCCCCGTGATGCAGGGCGACAACCTCCTCATCGTCCGGAAGGTCAAGCTCTCCGAGAGCCGGATCAGCTGCGTGCAGTTCGACCGCAGCGACAACGTGCTGGTCACCATCGCCAGCTGGGACCGGCCGATCAGCGACGACCTGTACGCCCTGCTCAAGCCGCTCCCCGCCGAGCTCTTCCAGCAGGGCTGACGGCAGGGCCGGTACGGCGCAGGACCGGAAGGCGCCGCGGACCCGCGGCGCGCCGGCGGTGCCGGTCCCGTCGGCCCACCCCGACCCGCTACGCGTCCGCGATGTCGTTCGCCGCGATGTAGCCGAACGTCATCGCGGGGCCGATCGTCGATCCCGCGCCCGCGTAGCTGTGCCCCATCACCGCCGCGCTCGCATTGCCCGCCGCCCACAGGCCCCGGATCACGGAGCCGTCCGGCCGCAGCGCCCGGGCCCGTGCGTCCGTGACGATGCCGCCCTTCGTCCCGAGGTCGCCCGGGACGATCCGGAAGGCGTAGAAGGGCGGCGCCCACACCGGCGCCAGGCACGAGTTCGGGAACACGGCCGGGTCCGTGTAGTAGTGGTCGTACGCCGTGTCCCCGCGGTGGAAGTCGCTGTCGGAGCCGTTCCACGCCTGCGCGTTGAACCGGTTCAGCGTCGCCCGCAGCGCCCCCGCCGGCACCCCGATCTGCCCGGCGAGCCCGTCCCACGTCCAGGCCTTCCGGACCGCGCCCGCCCCGTACCAGGAGTCGGGGAAGGGAAGCGTCGGCAGGACGTCCTTGAACAAGTACCTCGTGCGGTAATTCTGATCCACGATCAGCCAGGCGGGGATGTGCGAGCCGGGCGCGCCCCGGTCCTTCTCGTACATCACGTGCACCACATCGCTGTACGGGGCCGCCTCGTTGACGAACCGGGTGCCCGCCGCGTTCACGATCAGCCCGCCCGGCAGGGTGCGCTCCGCGAGGCAGAAGTACGGCTCCCCCGGCAGCGGGATCGACGGCCCCCACCAGGCGTCCTCCATCAGTGCCAGGGCCGCGCCGGCCCGCTCGCCGGCCCGGATGCCGTCGCCGGTGTTCTCCTTGGCGCCCACCGACCACTGCGTGCCGATCGGCTGCTGCTGGTACTGCGCCCGCATCTGCGCGTTGTGCTCGAACCCGCCCGAGCCGATCACCACCCCCTTGCGGGCGCGCACCACGCCCCGTACGCCCTCCTTCTCGACCACGACACCCGTGACCGCCCCGCCCTCCTGCACCAGGTCGACCAGCGGGCTGCCCAGCCAGACCGGGACCCCCGCCCGCAGCAGGCCCGCCCGCAGCCCGGCTGCCAGGGCCTGGCCCATGGTCAGCGGCTTCTCCCCGCGCAGCGCCGCCGCCGTACCACGGGCCAGGCATTCGGCGGACACTGCCGTCCCCCTGGCGTTGACCGCGGCGAGGGTCAGCCACTTGTAGTCCTGGCTGAACACCACCATCCCGGCCGGGACCGGCATGTACGCCGGGTTCAGCCGGGCGAGTTCGGCGCCCAAGACGTTGCCGTCGAGCTGGTCGGGCTCGATGGAGCGCCCGTTCGCCAGCCCGCCCGGCAGGTTCGGGTAGTAGTCGCTGTACCCGTCCATGTACCGGAAGCGCAGCGGGCTGTTGGCCATCACGAAGTCCAGCATCCGCGGCCCCTGCGCGAGGAACGCCGCCTGCCGGTCCGCCGGCACCTCCGGCCCCACCACCGCGGCCAGGTACGCCGCCGCCTTCTGCGGGGTGTCGGGCACGCCGGCGCGCAGGATCACCGAGTTGTTCGGCAGCCAGATCCCGGCCCCTGACCGGGCCGCCGAGCCGCCGAAGGTGCGGGCCTTCTCGACCACGAGCACGCTCAGGCCCTGCCGGGCGGCCGTGAGCGCCGCGGTCATCCCGGCGGCTCCCGAGCCGACCACCACGACGTCGTACTCGCCGAGCGGCACCCCCTGGTCCGAGCCCTCGGCCCGTGCCGCGGTGGCCGGCAGCACGGCGGCCGCGACCCCGGCCCCGGCCCCGGCGAGGACCGACCGGCGGGAGGGCCGGGTCCGGGAACCCGGTACGGGGGAGGACGAGGCGCTCGCAGTCATGGGCAGGCTCCAGCGGGGGAAGGGACACGGGGCACGCGATCTGATGCAGTATCAGAAAGCTGTGCGCGGCAGCCCGGGAAGTCAAGCCGTGCGCGAGCCCGGACGCACGAAATCCCGTGGTACGCACACGGGACGTGTGCGCCACGGGATTTTCGTACGGAGTGCGGGACCGCCCGGGGTCAGCGGGTCCCGACCGCCGCGCGTACCGCCCTGCGGGCCATGCCGCAGTCGTCGTGCAGACGGCGCAGCAGCAGCCGCTGCTCCTCGCCGGAGGACAGGGCACCCGCCGGCAGTGGCTGGGCCGGCGTGACCGCCGCCATCGACCGCTGGACCACCGTCTCGGACATCCGGATCTCCCGGGTGAGCACCAGCATCAGGTTCACCAGGAACGCGTCCCGCGCCGCCGGTCCGGCCGCCTGCGCGAGCCGGCTGATCTGGCTGCGCGCCGCCGGGGCGTCGCCCAGGACGGTCCACAGCGTGGCCAGGTCGTACCCGGGCAGGTACCAGCCCGCGTGCTCCCAGTCGAGCAGCACCGGCCCGGCCGGGGACAGCAGCAGGTTCGACAGGAGCGCGTCACCGTGGTTGAACTGCCGCTGCACTCCCGCCAGTTTGAGGCCGTGCAGCAGCTTCTGCAGGTCACCCAGGTCCCGGTCGGTCAACAGCCCCAGCTCGTGGTACCGGGCGATCCGCTGCGGATAGTTCAGCGGGTCCTCGAACAACTCCGTCGGCGGCCGCCACTGGTTCACCCGGCACACCGCTCCCAGCGCAGCCCGTACGTCGGCCCGCGGCGGGGCCTCCACGGGGTGCCGCTGCAATGCCGCGACCCGGCCCGCCATCCGTTCGACCACCAGCGTGCAGTTCTCGGGGTCCGCAGCGATCAGCCGCGGCACCCGGACCGGCGGGCGGTGTCGGACGAACGCCCGGTACGCCGCTATTTCGTGCCGGTACCGCTCACGCCATTCCGGTGAGTGGTCCAGTAAAACCTTCGCCACGGCCGTCGCCCGACCCGTCGTCCCGACCAGCAGGACCGACCGGCCGCTGCGCCGCAGCACCTGCACCGGCGCGAACTCCGGGCAGATCCGCTGCACCGAGGCGAGCGCGGTGCGCAGCTGTGCACCCTGCGGCCCGGACAAGTCGATTCTTCCGCTGAGCGGCTGCGCCAAGGCCCCCGGCGTGCGCCGTGCCCGCAGGGCGCCCGGCACCGGTGCCGCGGGACGGCCGGGATCGATGTAGGGGCCGCCGCCCGCCTGCAGCGTGCGGTGGGGCCGTACCGGGGCGGACACGGAGGACGTTGCTGCGTACATGGCTTGCGGTTCCCTTCGTGCGCCGACGAGTTGCGTACGCCGCCCCGCCCATCCCGTACTTCACCCTGGGGAGTTCCGCCGGTGACCGGGTCGGGGAGGCGCATTCCTACCTGACACCCGACGACGGGTGGCGGACCACGAAGCGAGCCCTGGCGAAGCCTGGCGAATAGTCGTGGGGCACCTGACGGAGGGCTAGTGTCAAATCAGCCGAGAACCTGGGGGCTTGACGTGAGCAAAGGACCGAACACCCGACTGAGCGACCTGTTCGGCCTGGCCGGCTGGTCGAAGGGTGAGCTGGCGAGGATGGTCAACCGGCAGGCGGCGGCCATGGGCCACCACCAGTTGGCCACCGACACCTCGCGGGTACGGCGCTGGATCGACATGGGGGAGACCCCCCGCGAACCGGTACCCACCGTACTGGCGGCCCTGTTCACCGAGCGGCTCGGTCGTGTCGTGACCATCGAGGACCTCGGGTTCGTACGGCAGCGGCGCACCTCCAAACGGCAGGCGGACGGGGCGCAGGAGAACCCCGAAGGCATGCCCTGGGCGCCCGAACGCACAGCCGCGGTCCTCACCGAATTCACGGGAATGGACCTCATGCTCAACCGTCGCGGTCTGATGGGCGCGGGAGTGGCGCTCACCGCCGGCTCCGCCCTCACCAACGCCATGTACGAATGGCTGCACACCGACGTGCGCGCCGTCAAGGACCCACAGCGCCTCAGCGATTCCTTCCAAGCCGATCCGATCGCCTTCGACCGCTACGAGGCCGCCCCCATCGGCTCCGAGGAGATCGAAGCCCTGGAACGCTCCGTGGAGGTCTTCCGCGCCTGGGACGCCGCCAGAGGCGGAGGCCTGCAGCGCAAGGCGGTCGTCGGCCAGTTGAACGAGGTCGGGGGCATGCTGGCTTACCACCACCCGGACCACCTCCAGCGGCGGCTGTGGGGGGTGGCGGCCAACCTGGCGGTCCTGGCGGGTTGGATGTCCCACGACGTCGGCCTCGAACCCACCGCGCAGAAGTACTTCGTCATCGCCGCGCACGCGGCCCGCGAGGGCGGCGACCGGCCGCGCGCCGGGGAGGCGCTGTCCCGCGCCGCCCGGCAGATGGTCCACCTGGGCCGGCCCAACGAGGCCCTGGACCTGATGAAGCTGGCCAAGTCCGGCTCCGGCGAGCAGACCCTGCCGCGCACCCGCGCCATGCTGCACACCATCGAGGCGTGGGCGCAGGCCGCGCTGGGCAAGGGCCAGGCCATGCGCCGTACGCTCGGCGAGGCCGAGGACCTCTTCGTGTCGGACAAGGGTGACGTGCCCCCGCCCTCGTGGATGCAGCACTTCGACGAGGCCGACCTGCACGGCATGCAGGCCCTCGCCTACCGCACCCTCGCCGACCACGACCCCTCCGCGGCCCCGATCGCCCAGCGGCACGCCCGGGATGCGCTGCGGCTGCGGGCCAGCGGACACCAGCGTTCGCAGATCTTCGACTACATCTCGATGGCCTCCGCCTGCTTCATCGCCGACGACCCGGAACAGGCCGACCGCTATGCCCGGCTGGCCCTGGTCTCCATGAACGAGACCTCTTCGCACCGGACGTGGGACCGGCTGCGCGAGATGTACCGGCTCACCGCCCAGTACGCGGGGTACGGGCGGATCGAGGACCTGCGGGCCGAGATCAAGCTCGCACTGCCCAACAGCCCGGCGCAGCAGACCGCCTAGCCCCGTGAGGCGACCCACCGCATCCGCACCCGCATCCCCGTCCGCGCCGACGGCATTACCGGCATCCGCGTCTTCATCCGCGCACGCGCACCGGCGCGCGCACGCGTACGCGTCCGTATCCGCGTCCGCTGCGGCTTTCCCGGGCCCGTCCGCCGGCGCAGGCCCGCGAAGACGGGAAAGGCCGCGCCCTTCGGCGCGGCCGCGACGTCCCCGGGCGTCCACCGCCCGTCAGCCCGCGCGTCCGTCAGTCCGCGATCCGGGCCACGAGGACGCAGGCGTCATCCTCGCGGTCGACCTCTCCGAACTCCTCCACCACCATCCGCAGGCAGTCCTGCGCCGACCGCGCCGTCGCGACCCGCGGTGCCAGGGCCAGCAGCCGCTCGGTGCCGCCCGACCGGACCGTGCCGGCGCTGCGGGCGACGAGCCCGTCCGTGTGCAGGATCAGGACGTCGCCGGCCTCCAGCCGCTCCTCGGCCTGCCCGTACGCGGCCCCGGAGGTCGCGCCCAGGAGTACGCCCTCGGGTGCGATCAGGGCGCGGCCGGCGCCGCCGCGGAACAGGAGCGGGGCCGGGTGTCCGGACTGGGCCCAGGAGAGCGTCCGCCGGGCGGGGTCGTACCGGCAGCACACGGCTGACCCGAGCGCGGGCTGCACGGAGGCCTCCAGCAGCTGGTTGAGCCAGCCCATCAACGGGCCCGGCTCGATGCCCGCCATGGCCATCCCGCGCAGGGCGCCCAGCACCATCGCCATGCCGGACGTGGCCGTCACCCCGTGGCCGGTCAGGTCGCCCACGGTCAACAGCTGGCATCCGTCGGCCAGTTCGAGGGCGTCGTACCAGTCACCGCCGACCAGGGCGCTGCTCGCGGACGGCAGGTAGTGCGCGGCCACGTCGAGCGCGTCGGTACGGGTGTGCGGGAACCGCAGGGAGCCGCGCCACGGGGGCAGCACGGCTTCCTGCAGCTCGACCGCCAGCCGGTGCTCGGTCTGCGCGATCTCGCGCCGGCGCTGCAACGAGTCACGGGACTCGCGGACGGCGCGCTGGCTCCGACGCAGCTCGCTCACGTCCCGGAACACGGCCCACATGGAGGCGGTGCAGCCGTCGGAGTCGAGTACGGGCTCGCCCCGCATGTGCAGGGTGCGGACCCGGCCGTCGGCCCGGACGATGCGGAACTCGCCGTCGATGGGCTTGCCGTCGACCAGACAGGCCGTCAGCATCGCGGTCAGCAGCGGCTGGTCCTCGGAGAACAGGACGGAACCCAGTTCGTCGAGGGGGAGCGGACCCGCCTCGGGGGAGCGGCCGAGGAGCTGGAACAGCTCCTCGGACCAGGTGACCTCGTCGGTCAGCAGGTTCCACTCGGCGCTGCCGACTCGGGCCGGGGGGGTGGTCTCGACGTCAGCCTCCGGATCCGCTTCCGGGAACGCGTCGGGGTCAGGAACGGGCGGCAGGCCCTCCTTCAGCTGGTCCAGGTGCTCGCGCAGGTCGTCGAGGTGGTGGACGGCGAGGTCGCACAGCGCACGCTGCCAGCGGCCCTGGGCGTCGTCCTCGTCCACGAGGGTGTCGCGGCGCACGGCGTCCACGTCGCCGCGCAGCCGCCGGGTCTGCGAGATCAGGGCGTCCACCGACCCGGGCTCGGGCGGCTGCGCGGGACGGTCCGCGAAGAGGTGGGACGGCATGGGGACTCCGATACGGGCGCGACGCGGCCAGGTATGAAGGACGGGGCCTACGACGACTGTGGCACAGGCCGCAAGGACCCGTAAGGCGTTTGGCAACATCCGTAAAGGTCTTGCTTCTGGCATATGCCAAGGGCCTCGCGTTCCCGTCTCCTGCCCGTGCGAACGATTCCGGTCACCCTTCCGGTCGCGGTTCCGGTCGCGCTTCCGGTCGGCGACCGCGGACCGCCCCGTCCCCGGCCCCGCCCGCCTCCTCGGAGGGACCCCGGCCGTCACACGACGAGCGGGACCGGGTGGATCTCGTCGAACGGGTGGCCGCTGCGCTCGTGGATCCGCTGGACCGCCTCCGCCGAGGGCGCCTCGGACAGGCAGTACACCGTTCCCGAGCCCGGGTCGGCCCAGGCGCGCTCGAAGTGCACGCGCTCGTCCTTCTCGATCGCCAGGTCGGCGTTGTGGGCGGCCAGCAGCTGCTCCCGCGTGATGCCCTTCATGTCGTGGTGGACGTCCATGAACTTCGCCATCGCCATGCACCTCCGCTCGGTTGCTCTCCTTCCATCGTCCGCCCATGTCCGGAAACCGTCCTGCGGGGGCGGCGCCGATCGAGCGCACGGTCGACATCCGGCCCGCACGGGTGGCGTGACTCGCACGCGGCGGCCCTGCGGCGCCCCAGCGGGGCAACCCCCGAACGAAGGACCCCCTCCCGCGTGCTCTCCGTGCCGTTCCGCTTCCCAGGCCCCCGCACGGCCGCTACCCTACGTGCCGGTAACCAGCCGAAAGCGGTGGGAGGGGTCCGTGCGAACGGGCCGCAGCATGGGCAGCATGGGGGACAGCGACATGACCGGGCAGGGCCGCCGCTCCTTCCTCACCTACCTCGTCACGGCGCCCACCCTCGCCCTCGTCACCCGCGCCGGGCTCGACGTCCTGGCCCCGCAGCCCGCCCGCGCCGTGGTCCCGACCCTGCCCGCCCCGGCCGATCTGGTGGACCTCGGCGACCTGTTCATCCTGGCCGGCGCACCCACGGCCGCCCTGCTCGTGCTCACCGTCGAGGCCGACGGGACGATCCGCTTCCGGCTGCCCCGCGAGGAGGTGGGCCAGGGGCTGACCACGGCCGTCGCCATGCTCGTCGCGGAGGAGCTCGACGCGCCGTTGGCCTCCGTCCGCGTGGAACTCGACGACGCCCGGCCGGAGCTGCTGTTCAACCAGCTCACCGGCAGTTCCAACTCCATCCGCTCGCTCTACGGGCCGGTCCGCCGCACCGCCGCCACCGCCCGGGCCCGCCTCGTGGCCGCCGCGGCCCGCCGCTGGAACCTCCCCGCTTCCTCGCTGACCACCGCCAACGGCACCGTGCGCGCCCCCGACGGCCGCACCGCCGGCTACGGCAGCCTCTCCGCCGCCGCCGCCGACCCGGGCCTGGCCGTCCTCGGCGCGACCCCGAAGGAGACCGGGCAGCACACCCTCGTCGGCCGGCCCACCGGCCGGATCGACGCCCGCGCCATGGTCACCGGTGCCCAGCGCTACACCCTCGACCTCGACGTGCCCGGCGCCAAGCCCTGCGTGGTGCGGCGCCCGCCGACCCTCGGCGGCACCGTCCGCTCCGTCGCCAACCCCGCCACCGTCCGCGCGATGCCCGGCGTCCTCGACGTGGTCACCATCCCGACCGGGGTCGCCGTCGTCGCCGAGACCTTCGGCCAGGCCCTCGACGCCAAGGCCGCCCTCCAGGTCTCCTGGGGCCCCGGCCCCGCCGACCACCTCTCGGACGCCGACGTACGCGCCGAACTGCGCGCCGCCGTCCCGCCGCTGCTGGTGCCGCCGCTGCTCACCCCGTACGTGGACGCCGAGTTCGACTTCGCCTTCGTCAGCCACGCCCCGATGGAGACCAACTGCGCCGTCGCCGACGTGACGGACGACCGCGCCGAGATCTGGTCCGGGCTCAAGTCCCCGATCGTGGCCCGCCAGACCATCGCCGCCGAGCTCGGCCTGCCGGTGGACGACGTCACCGTCCACGTGGTCCAAGCCGGCGGCTCCTTCGGCCGCCGCCTCTTCTTCGACGCCGCCCTGGAGGCCGCCCGCGTATCGAAGGCCTGCCGCCGGCCCGTTCGACTCATGTGGACCCGTGTCGACGACACCCGGCACGGGCGGATGCGTCCCGCCACCCACCACCGCATCCGCGCCACGTACGCACTCGGCGAGATCCTCAGCTTCGAGCACCGGGTCGCCGCAGCCGAGACCGACTTCCGGCACGGCCTCGGCGAGGTCATCACCGCCACCGCCGCCAGCCTCCCGTCGGGCATCGGCAACGCCACCCTGGCGCAGACCCTCTTCCACACCACCGTGAAGTCCCCCTACCACTTCGGGCTCACCACCCAGGCCCTCACCGAGGTGCCCACCGGCATCCCGACCGGATCCTGGCGCTCGGTGTACTCCGCCAACACCCGCGGCGCAGAAGAGATCGTGGTCGACGAACTCGCGGCACGGACCGGACGGGACCCGTACCGGTTCCGCCGCACCTTCCTCAAGACCGGCGCCCAACGCGCCGTCCTCGACAGGGCGGCGACGGAAGGGCAGTGGGGCCGGCCCATGCCCGCGGGCTGCGCCCAGGGCATCGCCTTCCACGAGGAGTACAAGTCCCGTACGGCGTGCCTGGTCGAGGTCGACGCCCGCGACCCGGAACGCGTCCGCGTCACCAAGGCCGTCATAGCGGTCGACGTGGGCCTGCCCGTCAACCCGCGCGGCCTGGAGGCCCAGATGATCGGCGGGCTCACCGACGCCATTTCGACCACCCTCAGGGCCGGACTCCACCTGGACCGGGGACTCCCGTTGGAGGGCAGCTACAGCCAGTTCCACTGGGCCGTGCAGCGCGACACCCCGCGCGACGTACGGGTCCTCGTGATGCCGGCGACCGGGGACGAGCCCGGCGGCGCCGGAGAGCTCGGGGTGCCCGCCGCGGTGGGCGCCATCGCCAACGCCTGGGCCCGGGCCACCGGGAGGACGCCGCGCAGCTTCCCGCTCGACTTCGACGTCGACTTCACCCCCTACCCCCGCTGACCCGGCAGTTCAGGAGCCCCGCCGTGCCCTTGCACACCTTCACCGTCAACGGGCGGAGCGTCACCGTCGACGCGCCCGACGACCTGCCCCTGCTGTGGGTGCTGCGCGACATGCTCGGCGTCCGCGGCCCCAAGTACGGCTGCGGAGTGGACGTCTGCAAGGCCTGCACCAGCCACCTCGACGGACAGGACGTCCGCCCGTGCGTGGTGCCCGTCTCGGCCTGCGCAGGAAGATCGGTGACCACCATCGAAGGACTGGCGAACGGCGACGAGCTGCACCCCGTGCAGCAGGCCTGGTTCGAACAGGACGTCTCCCAGTGCGGGTTCTGCCAGCCCGGCCAGATCATGGCCGCGGTCGCCCTGCTCCGACGGACCCCCTCGCCCACGGACGAGGACATCGACGCCATCGCCAACATCTGCCGCTGCGGCACCTACTTCCGCATCCGGGAGGCCATCCGCAGCGCCGCGGCCCGGATGTGAGCGAGAAGGCCCCGGCGACACCCCCGTCGTTCCCGGGGCCGTCCGCTCGCGGCCAAATCTAGGCGGGCGGTGGCCGGTTCGCAGGGACCACTGCGCACAGTGACCGGGCGAGACCGGTATCACAGCGCACAGCGTGCGACGGATGGTTGAATGCGGCGGCGCGACCCGCACCGAACGGAGCCAGGAGCCCGGCATTGGCCACCCCGCCCGCCCCCACCCCACCGCCCGTGCCGGACCGGACGACCACGGCCGCCGAACCCGCCCGCCCCGGCGTGCGGTCCGAGGACGTCCTCAAGCTGCACCGGCTCGCCCACTCCGCGGGCTCGGCCGCCCTGCTCCAGTGGCTCGCCGCCCGGCTCGGCGGCTGGACCGGCGTACTGGACCCGAGGACGGCCGCCGCGCCCGCCGTGCCCGCGGCGTCCGGACCCGCCCCGGAACCGGCCCGCCGGGGCGCGGCGGAGCTGGCCGCCCGCGGTGTGCGGTCGGCCGTGCTGGACGGCGACGGCTCCGCCGTGCTCCTGTTCGCGCTGGACCGCGGCCGCGTCCTGGCCGCCGAGGTGGACCGGCCGTACGACCCGGCAGCACCCGCCCTGCTCGCCGACGCGGCCGTGCCGCTCGCCCTCGTCCTGCGCGCCGAGGAGGCCGAACGCCGCGCGGAACGGGCCGGTCTCGCCGAGTCCAGGGCCCGCGAAGCCGTCCTGCACCTGCTGATGGCCGGCCGGCTCTCCACCGCCCACCAGGTCGCCGAGACGCTGTCCCCGTCCCTGCCCGACCCGATGCGCATGTACGTCATCGAATCCCGCGCGGAGCAGCGGGCCGAGGTCACCCGCGTGTGCCTGGAGCTGACGGACGGCCGGGCGTGGATCGTGCGCTGCCCCGTGTACGTACGCCACCTGATCGCCTTCGTCCCCACCGGCCCGGCGGACGCCTCCGCCACCGACGACCCACTGGCCGAGGCCCTGGTCGCGGCGGTGCCGGACTGCGTGGTGGGGGTCAGCGGCCGACTGTCGCTGCGGGAGGCGCCGGCCGCGTACGCCCAGGCCTTCCACGCGTTGGCCGTCGCCCGGGGCCGCGCCGGGCGCCACGCCCGCTTCGGCCCCGCCCCCGAACCGGAACTGGCCGCCCACGGGGCCGGGTCCGGCTGGGCCGAGGCCCTCCTCGCGCCGCTGCACGCCTACGAGCCGCGGCGCCCCCAGGACCCGGGCGCGCAGGAGCTGCGGGCCACCGCCCACGCCTGGTTGAACTTCTCCTCGCACGCGACCCGGCTGCTGAAGATCCACCGCAACACCCTGGCGAGCCGGCTGCGCCTGGTCGAGTCCGTCCTCGGCATGGACCTCGCACGGCTCCCCGAGCAGGCGGCGCTCTCGCTGGCCCTGCGGCTCACCCCCGGCGCCGCCGGCCCGTCCCGGGCCCCGGCGCCGGCCCCACCCGGGACCCGGACCGGGGCAGGGGAAGGGGCCGCGGCCGGTCTGGACGCCGTACTGCGCCACCCGCACGTGGTGGCCTGGTCGCGCACCCAGCTGGCGCCGCTGACCGGCCCCGACGCCCCGCCGGGGGCGCTGGAGACCGTACGGGCCTGGCTGCGCAACGACGCCCACCTCGCCGCCACGGCGAGCTCCCTCGGCATCTCGGTGCCCGGCACCCGCAAGAGGCTCGCCCGGATCGAGGGCCTGCTCCAGCGCTCCCTGCTCCAGTCGCCGAGCGCGCGCTTCGACCTGTGGCTGGCCGACCGGGCCGCGGAACTGGCCGCGCTCCCGGGCCCGCCGTCCCGGCCCGCCCCCTGAACCGCCGCACTGCGCCGCGCCCCGGCCCGGGCGGCCGTCCCGGGCGGCCGGGGCCGTTCGGGCGACGCGTTCAGGCGGGGCGGGGGGCCGGACGGGCCGCGCCGGGCTTCGGGGCGGAGGCGGGGTCGCCCGCCGTGCGCTGGAGCACCGCGGCGTGGGCCAGGGCCAGTTCCACCACCTGAGCCGGATCGGACAGGGAGCGCCCGGTGAGGTGCTCCAGGCGGCGGAGCCGGTTGGAGACCGTGTTGCGGTGGCAGTACAACACCCGGCTGGCCTGTGTCGTCGAGCCCTGGCAGGCCAGCCAGGTGCCCAGCGTGGTCAGCAGGACGCGGCAGTCCTCCGCGGGCAGCGCGAGCACCGGCCCGAGCACCACCTGCCGCAGCCGGGCCGCCAGTTCGGCCTGCGAGGCCACGAGCGCCATCGGCAGCCGCTCGTCCAGCAGCGCCGTGCGCGGCCCGGCCGACGCGGGGGCGGTACGCAGCGCGAGCGCGGCGAGCCACCGCGCCCGGGCCAGATCCCCCGGGGCCTCGACGACCGGGCTGACCCCGGCCCGCACCCCGAGCGGGGCCAGCAGGTCCCGTACGGACTCCAGCGGATGGCGCCCCAGCTCCACCAGCCCGGTCTCCCCGTCGGCCCGGATCCGCCACAGCACCCGCGGCCCGGCCGCCGCAGGCTCGGCGCCGCGACCGCCGCAGCTGCCCGAGCCGATCACCACCACCGCGAACCGGCCCCGTTCGGGCAGCCCCAGTTGGGCCGCGGCTTCCGAGGCCGCCGGCCCGTCCGCCGGGCCCCCGCCGTCCAGCAGGGTGTCCAGCAGGGACGCCCGGCGCTCCCGGTCCCGGTCGCAACGCGCGGCCTCCGTGTGGCGGTACGCCTCGGCCACCGCGTCCGTCAGCTGGTCCACCACGTCCCACAGCACCGAGGCGAGTGGCAGCAGCCGGGGGAGCGCGGCCGGGTCGTGCGCGGTCACCGCCTCCGTCAGGGTGTGCCACAGCAGTCGGCCGCCCCGCCGGTAGGTGCGCAGCAGCGAGGCGAGCGGCAGGCCCTGTTCGGCGCGGAGCGTGCCGGTGGCCCGGGCGTCGCCGAGCTCCACCGGCAGCCCGCGCGCGCTGCGGACCAGCCCCTCGACGGACTGAGCGAGGTTGTGGTGGATCCGCTCGCGCAGTTCGGTCCGACCGAGCAGGGCCGCGTACGCGGGGTCCTCGGCCAGCGTCCGGTCGGCGAGCCGGTCCGCCGTCACGGCGATCCGGCGGGACAGTTCCTCTCGAATCTCCTCGATGATCCGCTCCATGGGGGGCAGAGTGACACGTGAGGGGCACTGGTGGGGAGGGCCGGGATCCGTCGTGTCCGCTAGCGTGTCCGAATCACTGCGAGTGGAGTGCCCACTCCGCAGCGTTCAGCACACCCACACACCCGCACACCGTCAGGAACCGCCCATGCGCCACAATCCCGAGCGCCGCACCGCGTTGCTCGACGCCGCCATCGAAGTCCTGGCGCGCGAGGGCTCGCGCGGCCTGACCCTGCGGGCGGTCGATGCCGAGGCGGGCGTGCCGACCGGGACCGCCTCGAACTACTTCGCCAACCGGGCCCAGCTGCTCGTGCAGATCCTGCACCGCACCCGGGAACGGATCGCACCCGATCCGGCGGAGCTGCCCGTACCGCTGGACACCAAGGTGCTGCTCATGCTGCTGCTGGAGCGGATGCGGCGCGAGCGCAGCGTGCACATCGCCATGCTGGAGCTGCGGTTGGAGGGCATCCGGCGCCCCGAGCTCCAGGCGGAGGTGGCCGCGTTCCAGGGAGCGGAGCTGGAGGCGAACATCGCCTGGCACCTGGAGGCGGGCCTGCCCGGAGACCGGCAGGGCGTGCTGCTGCTCTACCTCGCGATGCTGGGCCTGATCGTGGAGGACCTGACCGTGCCGACGATGCTGGAGGCCTACCCGGTGGCCGGCATTCTCGACTCGATGGTCGAGCGACTCCTCCCGGAATCCCCCGCACAGTGACTATTGTGCCGGTCGGGGGAGTGCCGGCACGATGCGCGGAGGAACGACCGTGGACATGACCGGGGACCATGGCGGCGCCATACGGTGGCTCGCCGACTGGGACGGCTGGTACGCCGGCCTCACCTTCGCCCGGGGCATCGGCCCCGAGGAGCTCGCCCGTCGCCTCGGCGCGCTGCCCGGCGTCCGGCCGGGGCCACTGGGCGCCGCCGACGCCTGGACCATGGTCGCCGAGACCGTGGACGGCGACGGCGTGGCCCGGGTCGGCCGGTGGGGCGGCTGGTCCTTCGCCGTCGAGCACGGCCTGCCGGCGGGCGCCGACCGGCTGGCCGAGGTATCCCGCTGCGGGGCGGAGGCCGTCCACCTCGACCCCCAGCCCGACCATCCGCCCAAGCTGTTCTCGTACGCCCGTGACGGCGAGCTGGTCTGCTGCTTCGGCCTCGGCGAGGAGGTCTGGCGCGGGGGCCACCGGCCCGACTACCTGCTCCCGGACCTCGTGGCCGCCGGCATCCTCACCGCTGACGGGGGCTTCCACGCCCAGCGCGAGGAGGAGCCCTGTGCCGAGCGGGACCGCCGCACCCTCGCGGTCCTGGAGCTCCGCTTCGGCCTGTCCCTACCGCGCCGCCTGATCGAGGACGCTCCGCTCCCCGCTTTCGTGACCTGTACGCAGTGACCGCGGCGGCGGGCGGCGGGCGGCGGCCGCCGGGCGGCGGGGCGCGGGGCGTGGGGTCACCCGGACGGGCCATGTCCGTTCGCGTCGGCCGCTCGAATCCGGAGCCGGCGGAACGGCCGTCCCGCCCCTACCGGCCGGCCGTGATCCGCAATCCTGATCAGAAGTCGACGGGTTCCGGCCAAGGTGTCGCGTTGTTCTGTGCATGTTCCCGCGGAAAATGCCAGATGGCCCTTCCGGGCTGCTGAACTTGAGTAGGTTCCCTCCTGTCGCGCCGTACGACGTGCACCTCGCACATCCGGTCGGGAGGGGAGCCCGCGTGCCCGGGATCGACGAATGCCTGCTCGAAGCCATGGCCCTGCCTGGCGCACGCGGGGCCGCGCTGGTCGACTGGAGCAGCGGACTGGCCCTCGGCACCGCCGGGGAGTCGCCCGTCGGCGACCACGAGACCACCGCCGCCGAGACGGCGGAGCTGGCCCGGGCGGCCGCCGAGTACGAGTCCTTCGCGCAGCCCGGCCCGGCGGCGGTGGCCCCGGTGGCCGCCGCCGTCGGCGCCGACGGCCCGCCCGTCGAGGACGTCATCGTCACCACCCGGAGCGGATACCACGTGCTCCGCTTCGTCGAGACCAGCTTCGACAGCAGCGTCTTCCTCCACCTCTGGCTCGACCGCACAGAGGGCAACTTAGCCCTCGCCCGCCACAGACTCAGGGCGCTCGCGGAGGAGCTGGTGCTCAGATGACCGCCTTCGCAACCGCCGCCGTCTCCCCGCTCCTCACCCGACTCGCCGCCGAGCGCGCCACCGGCGCCCTGCTCCGCGACCGCGGCACCCTCTTCCTGGAGGACGGCCGCGTCGTCCACGCCGAGAGCCCGGCCACCCCGGGCCTGGACGTCCTGCTCACCACCGGCGGGGGCCTCGCCCCCGAGCGCTGGCGGGAGGCCGTCGACCGGGCCGGGGCCCACGGCCAGGTCGCCCGCTTCCTCGTGGACAGCGGGGGCCTCGCCGGGGGCGAACTGGAGATCTGCCACCTCGCCGCGATCTTCGACGCCGCCTTCTTCGCGCTCTCCCCGGGCAGCGGGCCCTCCCGGTTCCGCCGCGGGGCCACCCACTGGATCGGCTCCGTCCGCTCCGTCCCGGCCGCCGCGGTCGAGCGCGAGACCCAGCGTCGGCGGGAGCTCCTCGACGCGGTCTGGCCCTACCCGCAGCTGGACACCGCCCCCGTGGTGCCCCGTGCGGCGGCCCCCGGCCAGACCGTCACCGCCCGCCAGCGGCTCCTGCTGGCCCACGCGGACGGCGTCCGGACCCCCGCGGACCTGGCCTGGGTCCTGGGCCGGCCCGCCTTCCACACCCTGCTCGACGTGCGGCGCCTCGCGGCCGCGGGACTCGTGGACACCCCGCACCCGCCGGCCCCGGTGCCCGTCGTGACGACCCTGCCCGACTGGATGACCCAGACCCAATCCCCGGACGTGGCGCTGCTCCGCCGGTTACGCGACGCACTGGAGGCAAGCCTGTGAGGCTCCCGCTGCGACCGGCACTGCGCGCCGAGCGCCTCGACCGCTCCGAGCGGAGGCAGCCCGAAAGGAGAGCCGACATGAGCACGGCGATGGTGCCCGCGGAGGCCGAAGCCGAAATACTCGCCGAGCTCCGCCGGCTCCGAGCCCGCGTCCCCCAGCTGAGCGGCGCGCTCGCCGGAAGCTCCGACGGGCTCGTCCTCGCCCAGGACAGCGCCGCCACCGAGGTCGAGGCCGTCGCCGCCCTGACGGCGGCCGCCCTCGGAGTGGCCCAGCGGCTCAGCGACAGCACCGGCCAGGGCGGATTCCGCGAGCTGCTCGTCCGTGGCGAGCACGGATACGTGGCCACGTACGCGGCCGGCGACGCCGCCGTCCTCACCCTGATCGCGGAGCCCCGCGTCAACGTGGGCCGGCTCCACCTGGAGGCCCGGCGCTCCAGCCTGCGCATAGCCGAGCTGATCGACCACACCCTCGGGCGCCGCGGACCCGCACGGCCGGCCCTGCCGCCGCCCCCGCCCCTGCCGCCGTCCGCCTGACAGCCGGAGCAACAGGAACCGCCGAACCGCGAACCGCACGCTCCTCGCGTGCACCACCCGTACACCCGTACACCCGTACACCCGTACACAAGGAAGGAAACGGATCATGGCCAGTGTGGAGACCGCACTCAAGGAAGCCACCACCGTCATCGACGGAGCCCTGGGCGCCGCCCTCGTCGACTACGACAGCGGCATGGCCCTCGGCACCATCGGCGGCGGCAAGGAGCTCGACCTCAGCGTCGCCGCGGCGGGCAACACCGACGTGGTGCGCGCCAAGGTCCGCACCATGGACATGCTCGGACTCAAGGAGGAGATCGAGGACATCCTGATCACCCTCGGCAGCCAGTACCACCTGATCAGGCTGCTGAAGGGACGCGGGAGCAAGGGCTTCTTCCTGTACCTCGCGCTCGACCGCGGTCGCGCCAACCTGGCCATGGCCCGGCACCAGCTCAAGAAGATCGAGAGTGAGCTCGAAGTCTGAGCGAACGTTCGGTCGAACACCGACGCCGAGGTGGCGGGCGGCTGAAATCTTTGCCGTCCGTCCCGGCAGAGGGCGGCATATGTCCAGGATGGGGCGACTTTATCATCCCGTAACCGAGTAGGATGCTCTCAACCTCTGATCATCCAAAGAGTTTGATTCGCTGGAGAACCCGTCACCCATGCCCCCGCGCCTGAGCATCGTCGTCCCCGTCTACAACGTCGAGCTCTATCTCGACGAGTGCCTGGAGTCCATCGCCGCCCAGACGTTCGCCGACTTCGAGTGCATCCTGGTCGACGACGGTTCCACGGACAACAGTGCCGCCATCGCCAAGGCCTTCGCCGCGCGGGACAAGCGGTTCCGGGTCGTCATGCAGGAGAACGCCGGCCTCGGCGCGGCCCGCAACGTGGGTGCCCGGCACCTCACGGAGGGCACCGAGTACCTGGCCTTCGTCGACAGCGACGACACCATGCCCGACTACGCGTACGAGCGCCTGATCGCCGCCCTCGACGAGACCGGCTCCGACTTCGCCGGCGGCAACGTCAAGCGCTTCCGCTCCGTCGGCATGCAGCAGTCCTGGGGCCACCGGGCCGCCTTCGCCAAGACCCAGCTGAAGACCCACATCTCCAAGTTCCCGGCGCTCGTCACCGACCGCACCGCCTGGAACAAGGTGTACCGGCGCAGCTTCTGGGACGAGCACGGCTTCCAGTACCCCGAGGGCATCCTCTACGAGGACGCCCCGGTCAGCATTCCGGCGCACTACTTCGCCTCCAGCGTCGACATCCTCAGCGAATGCGTCTACCACTGGCGCGTCCGCGAGACCGGCGAGCGCTCCATCACCCAGCGCTCCACCGACCCGGTCTCGGTCATCGACCGCGTCACCTCCGTCCGCCTGGTCCGCGAGGCCCTCAAGGCCAAGGAGGGCGCCAAGTACGTCCGCTACCTGCGTGACTACGACCACAACGTGCTGAGCGAGGAACTCCCGCTCATCTACAAGTACGTAGGCGAGGGCGGCCCCGAGTTCCGCGCCGCGTTCGTCGAGCACGTCGGCGGCCTCATCAAGGAGATCGGCCCCGAGCCCTGGCCGAACCTCACCGTCGCCGACCGTCTCAAGGCGTACCTGGCCGCCGAGGGCCGCGTCGAGGACTTCATCGCCCTCACGCACCACCAGCGCGACTACTCCTACAGCGTCCCGGCCAAGGGCCTGGCGCGTCCGCAGGCCGACTACCCGTTCCTGCACGGCCGCCCGCCGGTCCCGGCCAAGCTCCTCACCCTCGGTGCGCGCGAGCTGCGCGTCGTCAGCCGCCTGGAGCAGGCCGTCTGGAAGGAGGGCAAGCTGCTGCTGCGCGGCTACGCCATCCCGGGCCACCTCGGTGCCGAGAGCCGTCTCGCCTCCCGCAAGGTGCTGGTCTTCCGCGAGGGCGGCAAGCGCCGCCGCACCGTGGTCAACACCCGCACGGTCGCCTCCCCGATGGCCACCGTGAACACCCCGCACCTGGCCCTGCGGCACGCCGACTGGGCCGGCTTCACCGCCGTCGTCGACCCGACCGTCTTCCAGTCCGGCGGCACCTGGCGCGACGGCATATGGACCACCTCCGTCGCCGTCACCGGCGCCGGCGGCCTGCACCGGGCCCGCCTCAAGGGCGGCGAGTCCGACAGCGGCCAGAACCCGCCCGCCCACTGGGTGACCCCGGACGTCCGGATCGTGCCGAACGTCCAGGGCGCACTGACCGTCCAGGTCGAGGTCGTCCGGGCCCGTGCCCTCGACGTCCGCCCCGCCGGTGACGACGCCGTCGAGATCGCCGGCGAGCTCGCCGCCGAGCTCGGGGGCTCCGGCGCGGCCCTGCGCGCCGAGCACGTCTCCACCGGCACCGTCCTCACCCTCCCCCTGGAGACCGCCGCGGCCACCGGCTCCGGCCGGGTCCCGTTCACCGTGCGCGTGCCGCTGGCCGACCTGGCCGCCGTACCGGACGGTGAGGTCGCGCCCGGCGAGTGGGCCCCCGAGCCGTGGAGCCTGACCGTCACCGGCATCGACGGCAAGGGCCACCGCCTCGTGCACGACGAGCGCGGCGGCTTCTCCGGCCTGGTCCTCCCGCTGCCCGGCGGCGACACCGACCGCACCGTCTTCGCCAAGCGCGGCAACACCGGTCACCTGACCCTGTCCGTGCAGCCCTCGCCGCCGCTGGTCGACGAGGTCTCCGCCCAGGACGGCGCCTTCACCCTGCGCGGCCGCTTCACCGCGCCCGTCGACGAGCCGTACGAGCTGGTCTTCCACGACGCGAGCGGCACCGAGTTCAGCTACCCCGTCACCCGTGACGGCGACCGGTTCGAGGCCGTCTTCGAGCCCGTCCTGCCCGAGTCCTACGCCGGCCGCACCACCCTGCCCAAGGGCCGCTGGTGGCCGACGCTGCGCCCGGTCTCCCAGGCCGGCACCACCGCGGGCCTGCTCGGCGTCGACCGCGGCGCCCCGGTCCAGTTCGCGCCCGCCGCCCACCGGGCCGGCCCCGTCGGCCTCACCGTGCTGGGTCGCCGGATGCGGATCGAGGCCCGCTTCTACGACCGGATGGCGCTGGTCGCGGACCCGCTGGTCACCCCGCACGACCGCTCCCGGTACGCCCAGCGCGTCCTGCGCGACGAGACGTACCCGGCGCGCCGCGCCCTGCCCCTCAAGGACGTCGTCGTCTACGACACCTTCATGGGCAAGGGGGCCGGCGACGCGCCGCGCGCCATCCACGAGGAGCTGGTGCGCCGCGGCGAGAAGCTGGAGCACATCTGGCTGGTCCACGACGGCCGTGCTGAGGTCCCCCCGACCGCCCGCGCCGTGGAGTACGACAGCGTCGAGGCCTGGGATGCCCTGGCCCGCGCCCGCTACTACGTCGTCAACGACAGCGTGGCGCGCCGATTCCAGCGCCGCCCCGGCCAGGTCGTCGTCCAGACCTGGCACGGAACGCCGATCAAGGAGATCGGCCACGACTTCATCCACGACTACTACACCAGCCCGGAGGTCCTGGACGGCCTGGAGCACGACAGCGCCCAGTGGACGCTGCTCGCCTCCCCGAGCTCGTACGCCACCCCGATCCTCAAGCGCGCCCTCGGCTACAAGGGCGAGGTCATCGAGTCCGGCAGCCCGCGCACCGACGCGCTCGTCCGGCCCGACGCCGAGCGGATCGCCGAGGTCAAGCGGCGGCTCGGCCTGCCCGAAGGCAAAAAGGTCGTCCTGTACATGCCGACCTGGCGGGAGAACCGCGAGGGCTTCTCCGGCGGCTACAAGCTCGACCTGCAGATCGACCTGGACGCGGCCCGCCGGGAGCTCGGCGAAGACCACGTCCTGCTGGTCCGCGGCCACCACCACGTCACCGAACAGGTCCGCTACCAGGGCCCGGAGGGCTTCGTCTACGACGTGTCCCGCTGGCCGGACGCGACGGACCTGCTCCTCATCGCCGACGTGCTGGTCTCGGACTACTCCTCCGTGCTGTTCGACTTCGCGCTCACGGACCGGCCGATCCTGCTCTTCACGTACGACTTCCAGCACTACCGGAGCACGCTGCGCGGCCTCAACTTCGACCTGGAGGAGAAGGCGCCCGGCCCGATGCTGGCGGACTCGGGGAGCCTGATCGAGGCCGTGCGCAACGCCGACGCGCTGGGCGAGGAGTACAAGGAGGCGCGGGCCGCGTTCCGCGCGGAGTTCTGCGACCTGGACGACGGCCACGCCGCCGAGCGCGTCGTCGACCGGATGCTGGAGAAGGGCTCGGCCCCGGAGGCCTGAGCCGAAGGAGTGCATTCCAGGCGCTGACGACACCGCCCCGGGCCCACCGATGAATTTCGGGCCCGGGGCGGGTCTGTAGTGGGAGAAGAGCGGTGCTGCACGCACCGTCCGCACGCCCACCCCGCCCGGAGGCAGTCATGAGCAGCAACGGCTTCACCACGTGTCTGTGGTTCGACGGCGACGCGGAGGCCGCCGCCGACTACTACCTGTCCGTGTTCAAGGACGGCAAGCGCGGCCGGACCGGCCGCTACACCGAGGCGGGACCCGGCCCGGCCGGCGAAGTGATGATCGTGGAGTTCGAGATCAACGGCCAGAAGTTCGTCGGACTCAACGGCGGGCCGGAGTTCACCTTCTCGGAGGCGATCTCCTTCCAGATCCACTGCGCGGACGAGGCGGAGGCGGACTACTACTACGACGCGCTGACCACGGGAGGCGGCGAGGAATCCGCCTGCGGCTGGGTCAAGGACAGGTTCGGGGTGTCCTGGCAGGTCGTCCCGCCCGGCGCCGTCGACCTGGTGACCGATCCGGACCCGGCGCGGGCCGCCCGGGCCACCGCCGCGATGATGAAGATGAAGAAGCTCGACGTGCGCCGGGCCGCCGACGCCGCTTGACCGTCAGGCGGGCCGCTTGACCGTCCGGCGCCGCACCGCGCCGCGCCGTCCGGGCCGTCCGCCCGGGCTCAGCCCGCGATCCGGGCCAGCAGTGCCGGCAGGGCCGTACCGATCGGCTCGCGGATCACCTCGTCGGCGAGGGGATCGTACGGGGTCTCCTCCGCGTTCACGATGATCAGGCGCGCCCCTGCCCCGGCGGCCATCCCGGCCAGCGAGGCGGCGGGCTGCACCTGGAGGGTGGACCCGACGGCGATGAACACGTGGCAGCCCTTGGCGATGGCCACCGCCTGCGCCAGCACTTCCGGATCGAGGTGCTGGCCGAACATCACCGTCGCCGCCTTGAGGATCCCGCCGCAGCGCAGACAGGACGGGTCCGGCTCGCCCGCGGCTACCCGGTCCAGCGCCTCCTCCATCCCCGACCGGACGCCGCAGGCCGTGCAGACCACCTCCCGGGCGGTGCCGTGGAGCTCCAGCACCTTCCGTGCAGGCACCCCGGCCAGCTGGTGCAGCCCGTCCACGTTCTGGGTGATCACCCGCACCGGGGTGCCGCTGCGCTCCAGCTCGGCGACGGCCAGGTGCGCCGCGTTCGGCCCGGCCGCGAGAGCGCCGATCTCCGCCCGCATCCGCCATGAACGGCGCCGGACCTCCGGATCCGCCATGTAGTACTCGTACGTCACGAGCTTCTCGGCATCGGGCTCCCGGCGCCACAAACCCTGCGGCCCCCGATAGTCGGGAATACCGGAGTCCGTGGACATCCCGGCCCCACTGAACACTGCGACAAGAGGCTTACCCATGCCCCGACCCTACGGATCACCGGGACCGGACCGCGACCGCATTACCCGTAGGCGACGCCCCCCGACCCGGCAGGCCGACCGGCGGCGCAGCACCCTGCGGTGAATCCCACCGTCCACAGGAGTGAGATCCGGCGCCCGCCCCTGCCCGCGCCGCGGTCCGCCGGTTACACATCCGGCATGAAACTCATGCCGTACGGTGTCGGCGCCGCGCTGCTCAGCCTGCTCGTGCTGCCGGCCCCGTCCCCGCCCGCCGCCGCTGCCGACCCGGCCCCGGCGCACGCCCGCTACCGGCACACCGCCGCCGACATCAGCCGCTTCCTCACCGCGTTCTACGGAAACCACGGCCCCTCCGACCACGACCGGTCCCAGCGGGTCTCGCAGCACCTCAAGGACAGACAGGCACTGAGCCGGGGCCTCGACATACTGCTCTGCGCCCAGAAGGAACCCCGGGGCATCGCCGTCGGCCCGGTGACCGTCGCGCAGTCGGCCAACGTCGGCTGGGCCACCGTCACCACCCACTGGGACACCGGCAGCCCCGACACCTTCACGGCGTACGTACGCCTCGACTCCCATCCGATCACGCTCGACGACGTCATCTGCGCGGGCTGACCGCCGGCGCGGGGTCGGCCGCGCCACCCGTAGGCTGGCCGCATGCCGACCACCGTCCTGTACTGCTCCGATCCGCTGAACGAGCGCCGGGTCGACGCCCACTTCGCACCGGAGGCCCGGCAGCTCCGCGCCGACGGCGCCGCCGTCCACCTCATCGACCACGACGCGCTGACGGCCGGTGACGCCGAGCGCGCCGTGGCCCGCGTCCCGGCAGGGGCGGGCCCGCTCTGGTACCGCGGCTGGATGGTCCCCGCCGGCCGGTACGCGGAGCTCGACACGGCACTGCGCCGGCGCGGCGCGCAGCTGATCACCGACCCGTCCCGCTACCGGCGCGCCCACGAACTCCCGGGCTGGTACGCGACGTTCGCGGGACTCACCCCGGCCAGCCGCTGGCTCCCCGTCGACCCGGGTCGGGCCCCGGACCCGGCGCGGCTCGTGGCGCTGGCCGCCGGCCTGCCGGCCGGGGCCGCCGTGGTCAAGGACTACGTGAAGTCCCGCAAGCACGAGTGGGAGGAGGCCTGCCACATCCCCGACCTCGCCGACCCGGCCGCCCTGCACCGCGTGGTGGGCCGGTTCGTCGAACTCCAGGGCGAGTTCCTCGCCGGCGGCGTGGTGCTGCGCGCCTTCGAGCCGTTCCGCGTGCCCGGGCCGGGCACGGACGGGGCACCCGGTGAGCTCCGCGTGTGGTGGCGGGACGGCGCCCCGCGGCTGATCACCCCGCACCCCGACAGCCCGGCGGACGCCTTCGGCGCGCCGGGCGCGGGCCGGGACGGCGTGGCACCCGGCCTGCCGGACCTCGAACCGGTGCGCGCCGCCGTCGAGGCGCTGGACTGCCCCTTCGTCACGACCGACCTCGCGCTGCGCGAGGACGGCGTCTGGCGGGTCGTCGAAGTGGGTGACGCACAGGTGAGCGATGTCCACCGGGCCGTCGATCCGACCTCCTTCGCCGCCGTGTTGACGGCCGCCCGGCGCTCCTGACGGCGCCTGGCGCATCTGGTACAACACGGCACATGACGGGATTCGAGATCACCGGCGCGAGCGCCGCCGACATGGAACTGATGCGTACCTGGGCCGATGCGGAGGGCTGGAACCCGGGCGACTCCGACCGGTTCGCCTTCGCGGTCGCCGATCCGGGCGGCTTCCTCATCGGCCGCGTCGACGGCGAACCGGCGGCCTGCATCTCCGCCGTGCGGTACGGGGCCGGCTTCGGGTTCATCGGCTTCTACATCGCGAACCCGTCGTTCCGCGGCCGGGGGTACGGGATCCGGCTCTGGCACGCCGGGATGGACCGGCTCGCCGGGCGGCTCGTCGGCCTGGACGGGGTCGTCGAACAGCAGGACAACTACCGGAAGTCCGGGTTCCGCCCCGCCTGGAACAACGTCCGCCACGAGGGCCGGCCGCAGCCCGGGGACGCGTTCCGCGACGCGGGCCGGGGGGCCGGTGCCTTCGAGGTGGTCGACGCGGCCGGGCTGCCCTTCGGCCTGCTCGCCGCGTACGACCGCCGGTTCTTCCCGGAGGCCCGTGACTCCTTCCTGTCCGCCTGGACCGCGCTGCCGGGCCGGACCGCCCTCGCCGCCGTCCGCGACGGCCGGATCGAGGGCCTCGGCGTGGTCCGGCCGTGCAGCGGGGCCTCCCGGATCGGCCCGCTGTACGCGGCCAGCTCGCAGGTCGCCGCCGCCCTGCTGCACCGGCTCGCCGAGCACACCCCGGACGGGGTGGTCGCCGTGGACGTGCCGGACGCGAACCCGGCCGCGACGGAGCTGCTGGCCGGCCTCGGCCTGGTCCCCGTCTTCGAGGCCGCCCGCATGTACACGGGGCCGGCACCGGACATCGAACTGTCGGGGCTGTACGGGGTGACGAGTCTCGAACTCGGCTGACAGGACAGGGCAGTCGGCCCAGTGTGCGCGGGGCCGGGCCGCCGCTGTTCCGGGGGAACGCCATGTCGCTGTTGCTGCTGCTCGCCGCTCCGGGCCTCAGCGTGCTCGGCTGGATCAACGCCAGCGACGGGGTGATCAACCCGCGGGCCGTGCGCTTCGTCGCCCTGCTGGAGAAGGTCCACGGGGACTTCAGCGAGGCGGAACGACTGCTGCGCGCGCCGATCGAGCTGGCTGACGTGGAGGCCAGGGGGGAGCCGGGGCGGTTCGTCGACCAGCGGGACGGGCTGGAGGCCGCCGAGCCGTGGTTCAGGCTTGCCGGCCGGGCCGGGCACCGCTTCGCCGAGCGGATGCTCCGGCCCGGTCGCGGGTTCAACACGACGGCAGCAACCCGCTGTGACCCGGGCGGCGGTCGCACGGCGCCGCCCGGGGCGTCCGGTCAGAAGTCGAACAGGGTGCCGCTGCTGTGCCGCATGGCGCACGGGTTGGCGAAGGTGTACGAGTAGCTGATCCGGCGGCCCTGCCAGACCCCGTCGGCAGTGACCGTCATCGGGTTCCACTCCCTCGTGCAGTCGACGTTGGGCAGGGGTTCTGCGAGCGCGTCCAGCCGGTCGGCGTGCGCGCGCAGTTCGGCACACGCGGTGGCCGGGGACGGGTGGGTGCCGCGCGGCGCGGGCGAGCAGGACAGGGTGACCGCCCGCAGTGCCGTGCCGTACCCGGGGTCCTCCCCGGCGGTGACGGCGAGGACGAGGGCGGAGGGGGCGTACACGCTCTCGGTGCCGGTCGGCGCGGCGTCGGCGGTTCCGGGCCAAGCCAACGCGGTGAGCGCGGTGAGCGCCATGGCGGCGGAACCGAGGCCGAGACTCCGTGCGATGGACCGCATTGCGAACTCCTTGGGGTGGGCGCTTCGGATAGCGGACAGGAGTCTTGCCGACCCGGGCGCTGAACGCCCGTTCGCACCGTGATTTCACGTCACCGATCGTGAGCGAATGCATGCAGTCCGCAGCCGTGCGGCGCCGCTGACCTGTGCGGGAGCAGGCCCCCGAAACGGCCGAACACGCACGCTGAAACCTTTGCCCGAGGGGTCTGGCCGGCGGCTTTACGCGGTGTTCACAAACCTGCGCCGGCGCGCGGGGCGTACAGGTCGAGCAGCCGGGTCCGGGTCTGCTGCAGGCGCATCGCGAGGACCCGCCCGACCCAGTGCCCGATGGCGGAGCCGAAAGCCGGGTCGGCGTCCATGAGCATCCGCACGGAGGTCGCGTCGAACTCGTACGCGCGTACCGGGGTCATCGCCTCCGCGCTGAGCTGCCAGACGTACGGCGGGAACAGCCAGGACCAGCCGACCAACTCTCCGGGGCCGAGGTTCTCGACGGGGGCCGGCCGCAGCCGACCGGACACGGGGATCTGCAGGGTCACCGTGCCGGAGCGCACGATCCAGAACGACTCGGACGGGGTGCCCTCGTCGAAGATCCGCGCGCCCTCGGGAAAGTTGACCTCGCGCGCGTTGGACATCAGCCTGCCGCGGTGTTCGGTGGAGAGCACTGCGGCGATTCGGATGGGGGATGGTGTGCTCACGACGGCCTCCGATCAGGGCCCCCCGCTAACCCCAGTGTGGCCGACGCCCGAGCGGATGCGTCAGGTGGCGGCGCCACTGTTTGCCGTCATTCCTCGGCACCGGCCTCCAGGCAGGCCAGCTCCATCGCGTCGAGGACCGCCTCGTGGCTGCGCCGGCTCAGCTCGGCCACGTTCTCGATCTGCGCCGTGGCCCAGGACGCCAGCGTCATCACCAGCACGCGCAGCCCGTCCGTGCCGTACTCGGCGAGGACGTCATCGGCCACGGCCATCGCGTCCTCGGGGACCCGCTCCGGGGGCTCCAGCCCGGCCAGGCCCCGCAGCATGACCAGGGTCCGCCGGGAGATCTCCGGGGTCATCCTCGCCAGCCGCAGGTCTTCTTCCTCGTCCATCGGCTCCGCCGCCCTCCCTCGTCCTGGCCCTCGCCCTGTCCCTCAGGGGCACGGTAGAGGGCCCGGGCCGCGCGTGGGCGGGTTTCGGACGCGCAGCTCCGCGGAAAGTGGCCGCCGCGCGGGTTCCCCGACTGCTGACCGGCCGGTAGCTTGTCCGCCGCAGTCGCCCGGACCGGGTGGCCCGACCCGGCAGGAGCCCGATGAAGAGCCTTGTGCGCCCCCTGCTCAGCGCCCTCCTGGTGCTGGCGTCGGCCCTGCCGGCGGTGGCCGCCCCGACAGCGGCGGCCGCCGCTCCGGCGTCCCCGGCCTCGGAGCCGGACCGGGCCACGGCGCTCGACCGGGCCGCGGCGCTCGACCGGGCCGCGGAGGAGAGCCGGGCCGCGCAGGGGGCCCGGGCAGCGGACCCCGGCGCGGCGCAGGCCCCGGCCGAGAGCTGGACGCCGCCGCTGTCCACCCGGGGCCGCTGGATCGTCGACGCGCACGGCAACCGCTTCCGCCTGCGCTCCGGCAACTGGGACGGCGCCCAAGGCTCCTGGACGGGCTCCGGCGACCGCAACGACCCCGACCAGCACCACGCCGGCCAGAACGCGCACGGCATTCCGCTGGGCCTGGACCGGGTGCCCCTGCCCACCCTGCTCGCGGACTTCCGTGCCCTCGGCCTCAACAGCATCCGGCTACCGTTCTCCAACGAGATGCTCCGCACGACCGGACCCGTCCCCGACGCGGCCGTCGCCGCCAACCCGGACCTGCGCGGGCGGACCCCGCTCCAGGTGTTCGACGCCGTCGTCGACGCGCTCACCGACGCCGGCTTCGCGGTCATCCTCAACAACCACACCGTCACCACCCGCTGGTGCTGCGGCCTCGACGGCAACGAGCGCTGGAACAGCGGCCGCACCACCGCCCAGTGGGCCGACGACTGGGTGTTCCTGGCCCGCCGCTACCGCGACAACCCGCGCGTGGTCGGCGCCGACCTCTACAACGAGGTCCGCCGCGACACCTTCGACGACCCCAACTGGGGCCTCGGCGACACCCACGACTGGCACGCCGCCGCCCAGGAGGCCGGCGACCGGATCCTCACCGAGGCCAACCCGAACCTGCTCATCGTGGTCGAGGGCATCAACTGGACCGGCATCCCCGTGAACGGCTTCCCGCACGGCCGCCCCACCCTCACCCCCGTCCGCACCCTCTCCCACACCCTCGTCGTCTCCCACAAGCTCGTCTACTCGGCCCACTTCTACGGCTACACCGGCCCCCGGCACAGCGGCGCCACCGGCCTGGGCGAGACCAGTGACCCGCGCTACCAGGACCTGAGTTCCGCAGAGTTGGAGCAGGCCGTGTACGAGCAGGCCCTCTACGTCTCCGCCGAGACCGGCACGCACTTCACCGCGCCCGTCTGGATCAGCGAGTTCGGCACCGGTGCCGACGAGACGGGCGAGCGCCCCCGCGCCTGGTTCCCCCGTCTCACCGGACTGCTGGCAGCCGCCGACGCGGACTTCGCGTACTGGCCGCTGGTCGGCTGGAGCACCACCGCCCAGGGCACCCCGGGCGGCGACACCTGGGCGATCCTCCGCTATGACGCCGCGGGCCGCCGCTCCGGCGTGCTCGACGCGGCCGACTGGCGCACCGGGCCGTGGAACGCCCTCGCCACTGCCGCCGGACGCACCGGAACCGTGCCCCCCGCTCCGGGCTGGCACCAGCTGACCACCGACCACCGCGACCACAACGCCTCCCTGCTGACCCGGGCCGGCGGCGACTGGGACAGCGGCGCCCGCAAGGCGGTCTGCCCCGACGGCTCCCGCCTGGCCGGCCTGTCCCACACCGGCGGCCGCGGCCTGTGCACCGACTCGGACCTACGCGCCCCGGCCGGCACGTCGCACACCGTGGTCCGCGACGAGTTCCATGTCCCGGCGGGCGGGGACTGGGCGACCGGCTACACCAAGTTCCAGTGCCCCGCCGGGCAGTTCCTGATCGGCTACAGCCTGCGCGGCCAGCGGGTGTCGGCGGCGCTGTGCGCACCGGCCCGCACCGCACTCCCGGCCGGCGGGGGCCGCACGCTGTGGTTCGACCGCGGCGACGACCGCCCGGCGGCCGGCCCCGGCGGCGATTACGCGTACGGCCACTACAAGGGCCAGTGCCGACCCTCGGAGTACGCGGCGGGCATCGCCTTCACCACCCGCCTCGCCTCCCGCCCGTCCCCGGCGGCCCTGCTCTGCCGTCCCCTGCCCACCCCCTGACCCGGCCGGCCCAGCCGTCGCGGCCGAGCAATTTGGCATCCAATACGCCAAGTGCGGTGAACGGACCGGCGAATCGGCCTAGGGTGCGCCCGTACGCACGGCCGGGGCGGGGCGGCACCCGGTTCCGGCCGCCACCGCACCGCGCACACCGATCGGGTGCACACCGAACTGGGGGCCTCATGCGCAGAACCAGAGGGCTGGCGGGCGCGCTCGCCCTGTCCCTGGCCGGGACCGCCGCGGGGGTCGGTCTCGGCCTCCTCCCGCAGGCGGCGGCCGTCACCCCACCCGTGGCCTTCACCGCCGACGCGCTGCCGACCTGGCAGCCCGACGGCGTCGTCTGGGCGCTCGCCGAAGCCGGCGGGACCGTCTTCGCCGGCGGCACCTTCTCCGCCGTACGGCCGCCCGCGGGCGGAGCGGGCGCCGAGCAGTCCGCCGTGAACTTCGTCGCGCTCGACGCGGCGACCGGCGCCCCGACCTCCTGCAAGCTGTCCTTCACCATCGGCTCGGGCACCGCCACCGTCCGCGCCCTCGCCGTCTCGCCGGACAAGAGGACCCTGTACGCGGGCGGCTACTTCGGGGCGGTCAACGGCACGCCCGTGTCCAGCCTCGCCGCCGTCGACGTGTCCACCTGCACGGTCAAGCCGTCCTTCCGCCCCGCCTTCGCGGCGACCGTACGGGCCCTGGCCGTCACCGGCGACACGGTGTACGCCGGCGGCGACTTCCTGACCGTCGCCGGACAGCCGCGCGAGCGGTTCGCCGCCGTCGCCGCGTCCGACGGCGCGTTGAAGCCCTTCAGGGCCGACGCGGACGAGCCGGGCCGGGCCGTCGAGGTCACCCCGGACGGCCGGAACGTCGTCCTCGGCGGCGACTTCTTCACCGTCAACGGCGCGAACAGCCACGCCCTGGCCGTCGTCGACGCCGCGAGCGGCGCACTCACGAAGGCGTACCCGAACTTCATCGAGACCAACTCCGTCGTCAAGGACATCGCGGCCGACGCGACCGGCTTCTACACCGCCAACGAGGGCACCGGCGGCGGCGTCTTCGACGGCCGGATCGCGCTGAACCTGTCCGACTACGGCCAGCGCTGGCGCGACACCTGCCTCGGCGCCACCCAGGCCGTGCTCCCGTACCAGAGCGTGCTCTACAGCGCCTCGCACGCCCACGACTGCTCCGGCGTCGGCGAGTTCCCCGACGGGCAGCGCCACCACCTGCTCGCCCAGCCGACCACCGGCACCGGCAAGCTGGGTTGGGCCCCCGACACCAACGACGGCATCGGCGAGGGCATCGGCCCGCGCGTGATGGCGGTCGGTTCCGGGGGCGGCGTCCCGTACCTGTGGGTCGGCGGCGAGTTCACCACGGTCAACGGGGCCGCACAGCAGAGCCTGACCCGATTCGCCTCGACCGGGGACACCGGCGCGCCGACCACCCCCCTCGCGAGCGCGGCGAGCTTCCGGCCCGGCGAGGTGCAGGTGCGCTGGCGCACCAGCCTCGACCTGGACGACAGCACCCTCACCTACCGGATCCACCGCAACGGCGCGGCCACCCCGATCGCCACCGTCACCGCCGACTCGCTCTTCTTCACACGTCCGCAGGCGTCCTGGACCGACACCACGGTCACGCCCGGCCAGACGTACGCGTACCGGGTCAGCGCCACCGACGCGGCCGGCAACACCAGCGCCCTGTCGGCGACCGCGACCGTGACGGTGCCGCACTCGGCCGACGCGTACGCGGACCGCGTCCGTTCGGACGGCGCCCAGCTGTACTGGCGCTACGACGACACCGTCCTGCCGTACGCCGCCGATTCCTCGGCCGGCGGCAACCAGAACGGCGTGCACCTGGGCGCCCCGTCCCTGCGCCGGACCCCGGCGGCGGTCTCGGGCGCGAGCACGGCCATCGGCTTCAACGGCACCGACACCCGCGTCTACGGGGACCGGCGCCAGACCATCGGCAGCAGCTATTCGGTGGAGACCTGGTTCAAGACCGGCACCACCAGGGGCGGCAAGCTCGTCGGCTTCGGCAACAACCAGGCCCGCGGCAGCTACCAGTACGACAAGCACGTCTACATGACCAATGACGGGCGCCTCGTCTACGGCGTCTACACCGGCGCCACCCGCACCATCACCACCACCGGCACCTACAACGACGACAAGTGGCACCACGTCGTCGCCACCCAGGGCCCCGGCGGCATGACCCTGTACGTCGACGGGGTGCAGCGGGGCACGCTCGCCGTCACCGCGCACGAGAACTACTCCGGGTACTGGCACGCCGGCGGCGACAGCCTCGGCGGCTGGCCCAACCGTCCCACCAGCGAGTTCTGGGCCGGCCAGCTCGACGAGACCGCCGTCTACGGCAGCGTGCTCAGCCCGGCGCAGGTCCAGAACCACTACGCCCTGGCCTCCGCCCCCGCCGACACCGTCGTCCGGGTCACCGCCGCCGAGGACACGTACGCGAACGCCGGCGCCCCGGACACCAATTACGGCACCTCCGGATCGCTCGCCGTGCGCGGCACCCCGCTCTACCAGAGCCACCTGCGGTTCGACCTGCCCGCCGCGCCCGCGGGCACGGCCTTGAAGTCGGCCGTGCTCTCCGTGAAGACCAGCACCATGAGTGGAGCGGGGACGGCCGACACCGTGTCGGTCGTGCCCGTCACCGGCGCGTGGACCGAGACCGGGACCACGTACAACAGCCGGCCCGCGCTCGGCGGCCCCGCCATCGGCAGCTACCCGGGCGTCCCCGACGGCTCCGCGGTGCACACCACCGCGCTGTCCACGGCGGCCGTCGGGGCCGCACTGGGCACCGGCTACGACCTCGCCCTGACCGGCTCCGGCACGGACGCGCTGTGGCTGTGGTCCTCCGAGGCCCCGGCCAACGAGGGGACGCCGCAGCTCACGCTGACCTTCGGCGCACCGTAACGGCGCACGCCGCCGCAGGAGTACGTCCTCACAGGGTGTAGGTGAGGACGTACTCCACCGAGGTGTCGCCGTGGCGGTACTCGAACGAACCGGAGCCCGCCAGCCCGGCGAGCTCGCCCGTCGCCGAGCCCGGCACCACCTCGAAGCCACAGCGGGTGCCGCCGGCGTCGAACGAGCCGTGCTCCTTCAGGACGAAGGACCCCTCGCGGCCGTCGAGGGCACCCGACAGCAGCTCCAGGCCCGTGTACGAGCCGACGTTCTCCCCGGTGTACGTGATCGTGTAGGAGCAGGTCGTCGCCTCCGCCTCGATCCCCCCGGTGAAGGAGTTCACCACCGTGGAGCGGGCGATCCGCGGAACGGAGTCGGCCGGCCCGACCGGCTGCTCCTCCCAGTCGGCGAACGTGAAACGGCCCGTGGTGCGGACGGACATGGGGTACCTCCCGTGCTCGGAGCCCGGCGGGTCCAGTTCCCGCCCGGCGCACGCCCAGCCTGTCGGGAATACCTGACACCCCCTGTCAGGTATCCCGAACGCACTGCGGAGAATGGTCCCGTGCGCGCCGACCGCCTCCTGTCCCTGCTCCTGCTGCTGCAGAACCGCGGCCGGATGACCGCCTCCGAACTCGCCGCCGAACTGGAGGTCTCGGTCCGCACCGTCTACCGGGACATCGAGGCCCTCGGTGCCTCCGGCGTCCCGGTCCACACCGACCGCGGCCCCGCCGGCGGGTACCGGCTGATGGACGGCTACCGCACGCGCCTCACCGGCCTCACCGACACCCAGGCGGACTCCCTGTTCCTCGCCGGTACGCCAGGCCCCGCGCAGGACCTCGGCCTCGGCGCCGACCTGGCCGCCGCCCGGCTCAAACTCCAGGCCGCCCTGCCCGTCGCGCTCGCCGACCGGGCCCGGCGCCTCGAAGGCCGCTTCCACCTCGACGCCACGGCCTGGTTCCGGGACGCCGACCCCGTCCCGCACCTGGCACGGATCGCCCGGGCCGTCTGGGACCAACGCGTCCTGGTCGTCGGCTACCGCCGCTGGAACGGCGAGGAGCGCACCGGACGCGTCCTGCACCCGCTCGGGCTCGTCCTCAAGGGCGGCATCTGGTACCTGGTGGCCGCCGACACCACCGCCACGACCGGCGCCGGGCCCGGGCCCGGATCCGGTGTCGGGTCCGGTGACTGCCCCGTGCGCACCTACCGCGTGTCGCGGTTCCAGGACGTGGACACCGCCCCCGAAGGCTTCGAACGTCCTCCCGGCTTCGACCTCGTCGCGCACTGGGAGCAGTCGGCCCGCCGCCTGGACGACGCCCTCCGCCACCAGACCGCGCGCGTACGGCTCTCCCCGCGCGGCCGGCGCCTGCTGCCGATGCAATTCGGGGCGGCCGGCACCCGCGCCCTCGCCGGCGCGGAGCCCCTCGACCCCGCCGACCCCGACGGCTGGGTCACCGTCCACCTGTCCGTGGAGTCGCAGTCCGTGGCCGTCGGCGACCTGCTGAGGCTCGGTACCGAGGCCGAGGTCCTCGGCCCGCCCGAGCTGCGCCGCGCCCTCGCCGACACCGTCGCGGCACTCGCCGACCGGTACCGCTGCGCCCGCGCCGACCCGACGTCCACACCTGACGGGTGAGCGACGGTCAGCGCGGGGGCTCGACCTCCAGGAAGCGACGCCTGCGCGGGCCGCGGTAGAGGAGGCAGACCCAGCCCAGCGGCTCCAGGGCGGCTGCGCAGGCCCCCAGCCGTTCCTGCTCCTCCAAGGCCGCGCCGCCACCCGGCGGGCCGACCCAGGTCACCTCGACGCGGCCGCCCGGTGGCGGGCCGGCCGCCACCCGGTACCCGGTCCGCGACCGCCGACCCTCCGCGTCCACCGCGGACGGCGGAAGGCCGGCCGCTTCCAGGGCGAGGGCCACCGCCCGCGGCATCTGCCGCAGTTCCCACGGGGCCGGAACCGCAGCCCCCGCCCCGCCGTTGACCGTGCGGCGGATCTGCAGCAGACCCTCGTACGCCGTCCTTACCTGGGCCGCCCGCCCGGCGGTGGCCGTCAGGGCGGCCGGCCCGTCACCGGTCGCCGGCTCGAACCCCTGCCCGGGAGAGGCCATCGTCCACCGCCCTTCCACCGCCGTGCACGGGGAGCACGCCGTAGGTGAGTGCGCCACATGAGCACGCCACATGAGTACGTCACATGAGTACGTCACATGAGTACGTCACGGCCAACCACCTGAGTATCCGCCCCGATTCCCGGGCGGCTCCCCGCTGGTCGAATGGGGCCATGACTTCCGACGCCCCGCGCGGCGCGCACTGCCCGCACGTCCCCGCCCGCCCGCGCCTCCAGCAGGTGACCGTGGCCGGTTCGGCCCTCGCCGTGGCGCTGCTCCCGCTCGTGGTCGGCGTCCTCGTGGCCAAGGGCATGGCCGCCGACCCGCACGCCCCGGTCAACGCCCTCATCACCAGCGGGGGCCAGCGGGCCGGCCTGCCCCGCGGCGAGTGGCGGCGGCGCGGCCACACCACGATGCGCCGCCTGCGCACCGCACGCCGCAACACCGTCCGGCGGTGCGCGGCGGTCCGCGCCCGCCGTACCCCCGCCTCCTGAGCCGGCCGGGCGGCCGTCGGTCAGTGCCCGTGCTGCCGCATGCACAGGTCCACGATGGACGGCGGCACCGCGCCCTCCTCCGCCGCCGCGCACAGCTCCTCCGCGCCCGAGGCCGGCACCGGCTCCGGCTCCGGTGCTGGCACGGGGGAGTGGTGTTGCCGCAGCGTGCGGCGCGGCAGCGGGCCCGGTGGGTGCGCCCGCCGGGGAGCAGCCGGCTTCACGGGCCGTACGGCGGGCGCCCGGCCCGAGACCGTGGGCGCAGCGGAGGACTCCCCCGGACCCGGCGACCGCTCCGGCTCCGACTCCTGCCGCCGCTGCTGCATCCGGGACTGCGGCGGCGGGGCCGCAGGCGCGACCGTGGCTGGCGTCGGCCGGGGCGGCCCGTCCGTCGCGGACGGCCCGCCCGGTGCCACCTGGACCCCGGCCGACGGTACGGACGTACGCGCCGGGAGCGGACCGCGCGGCGCGGGCGGAGCCGGAGCCGGATGCGAGGCCACGGACGCACAGCCGGCGCCCGCGAGCAGCGCGAGGAGGGACAGGGGCAGGGCCCGGCGTAGCTGCATCCGACCACGATGCCGCACCGCCCGGCCGCGACGGCTGCCCGGCTCACGCGTCCGGGTGACGGACAGCGGATCCCCGGCCGGCCGCCGGATCGATCACCCGACGCGGCGTCCTGGGGCCCGGCGGGGCGGACGGATGGGACAGTTCGGACAGGAGGCTTGACCGCAGCCGTCCCGGGCGGCAAGAGTGCGCCGGTCAGGTACACGGAGGACCACCGCACGAGTCGCACATCGGAGACAGCCCAGATGCCCATACCGGTTCGCTTCCCGCGTGTCCCGGCGACGGCCCGCGCCGCCACCCGCCCGGTTCCGGCCACCGTGGCTCCGGCTCCGGCCCGGCGGCGCAACGCCTGACCGGCGCAGGGCTCCGGGTTCCGGCGGGCGGCAGCGCCCCGCAGGTCCCAGCCCGCCGGGAGACCACCGTGTCCTACCACCCCGAAGCCAGCGGCCCCGCCCAGCCGGACCCTGCGTTCGTTCCCGCCCAGCCGGACCCTGCGTTCGTTCCCGCCCACCCGGACCCTGCGGGCGGCCCGTCCCAAGCGGCCCCGCCCGACTGGTCCGGGGCCGGGCCGTGGCCCGAGTTCGGGGCGTCCGTGGCCCCCTTCGACACCCCCGGTTCCGCATACGGGGACCCCGGAGCCGCGGCCGCCCCGGCACCGTCGAACGGGCGGTCCGGCCGGCGGCGAGGCCCCCACGGAAACCCGGACGGCCGCCCGCAGGACCGCGGCAGCCGGCTCCCCTGGGTGGTGGGCGGCCTGCTCCTCCTCGGCGCGGCCGGCGCACTCGTGCTGTGGCCGGGTGGCTCCGACCCCGAGGCCGAGCAGTCCGTACGGCGGCCCGACCTGTCCATCCCGGTGCTCCCGGGCAGCAACCACGGCGCCGGCGACACCTCGCCCACCCCGTCCGGACAGGGCGCCACCACCCCCTCGACCTCGCCCGGCCCGTCCGCGAGCCCCTCCGACAAGCCGTCGGCGTCGCCCAGCGCATCGGGCCCCACGCTGCCCGGGCCGGGCGGGACGCTGCGCATGGGCGACCGCGGGCCCGAGGTGACCGCCCTCCAGCAGCGCCTGTACGAGCAGGGGTTCACGTACGTGAACGTCTCCGGCGTGTACGACGGCCAGACCAAGCGAGGTGTCGCCCAACTCCAGCGCGACCGGGACGTCCAGGGCGACCCCACGGGGGTCTACGGACCGGCCACCCGGGCTTCGCTCGGAGGCTGACGCACCACCGGCGGCGGGGCAGGCTAACACCGCTAAATCCGTTGGACCAGGGGAAATGGCCCGATGGAGAGTGGGGCGTTCGCATCCATCCGAGGAGCCGCCCATGTCCACTTTGCGGGTCACCGCCGAAGAGCTGACCGTCCACGAGCACCCCAACGCCGATGCCTTGGAGCTGGCCCAGGTGGGCCTCTACCGCGCCGTCGTCGCCAAGGGCTCCTACCGTACCGGCGACTTCGCGCTCTACGTCCCCGAACAGGCCGTCCTGCCCGCCTCCTTGATCGAGGAGCTGGGCCTGACCGGCCGGCTCGCCGGTTCCAGGGCGGACCGGGTCAAGGCGGTCCGACTGCGCGGCGAGCTCTCGCAGGGCCTGGTGTGCCGGCCGCGGGCGCTGGCCGGCGTGGACCTGGCGCGGGCCGCCGAGGAAGGCACCGACTTCGCGGAGCTGCTCGGCATCACCAAATGGGCCCCGCCGATCCCCACCACCATGAGCGGGGACGTGGAGGCCGCCCCCGACCTCCTGCCCTGGGTGGACGTGGAGAACCTGCAGCGCTACCCGCACATCTTCGAGCCCGGCGAACCGGTCGTCCTCACCGAGAAACTGCACGGCACGGCCTGCCTGATGACGTACCTCGCCGACGAGGGGCGCGTCCTGGTCTCCTCCAAGGGCTTCGGGTCCAAGGGCCTGGCCTTGAAGGAGGACGAGCGCAACCTGTACTGGCGGGCCGTACGCGGTCACGGCCTGCCCGAGGTCGCGGCCGAGCTGGCCGTCCGGCTCGGCGCGACCCGGGTCGGCGTCTTCGGCGAGGTGTACGGCGTGGGCGTCCAGGACCTGGCCTACGGGACGGACGCGCGCACCGCCGATGCGCCCCCCGGGTACGCCGCCTTCGACGTGTCGGCCGAGATCGACGGGCAGGTGCGCTGGCTGGATCCGGCGGAGCTCTTCGCGGACGGCGAGCTGCCCCTCGTGCCGCGGCTGTACGAGGGCCCGTACGACCTGGACACGGTGCTGGAGCGGGCGAGCGGCCGCGAGACGGTGTCGGGGCGGGAGGCCCACCTCCGGGAGGGCGTCGTCATCCGCCCGGCCGTCGAGAGGTACAGCCCGGTCGTCGGCGGCCGAGCCATCGCCAAGGCGGTCAGCCCGGCGTACCTGACGCGCAAGGGCGGCACCGAGTACGAGTGACGGGGGCGGCGGGGCGTGGCCTGCCGGGGCGGGAGCGGCCTTTCGTGGTGGGATGTGGAACTGAAGGTTCCACACGGAGAGGTCGGATGCATGTCCGAGGACACCATGAGGGCGATGGCGTACGACAGGTACGGAGGGACGGAGGTGCTCTCCGAGACCCGGCTGCCGCTGCCCAAAACCGCTCCCGGCGAGGTCCTCGTCAAGGTCAGGTGCGCGGGGGTCAATCCCGTCGACTGGAAGATCATGGGCGGTGGACTCGACGGCCTGATGGACGTCCTGTTCCCGGTGGTGCCCGGCTGGGACGTGTCCGGCACGGTCGAGAAGACCGGGATCGACGTCCCCGAGTTCGCGGTCGGCGACGAGGTGATGGCGTACGCCCGCAAGGACCACGTGCACGGCGGGACGTTCGCCGAGTACGTCAGCGTTCCCGTAAGGGCCCTCGCCGCCAAACCGGCCTCGCTCGGCTGGGAGGAGGCCGCGGGCCTGCCGCTGGCGGGGCTGACCGCGTACCAGCTGCTCACGCGGCTCGGCACGGGGGAGGGCGACACCGTCCTCATCCACGGCGCGGCCGGCGGGGTCGGGTCCTTCGGCGTGCAGATCGCCCGGGCGCTGGGGGCCCGCGTCATCGGCACCGCGTCCCCGCGCAACCACGACCGGCTGCGCGAGCTCGGCTGTGAGCCCGTCGAGTACGGGGAGGGCCTCGTGGACCGCATCCGGGGGCTCGCCCCCGACGGCGTCACGGTGGGCGCGGACTTCGTCGGCGGGGTACTGGACGTCACCACGGCGGTCCTGGCGCAGGACGGCCGCCACGCGTCCATCGCCGACCACACGGTGCTGGGCGCGGGCGGCCAGTGGATGTGGGTACGGCCCATCGGCAGCGACCTCGCCGAGCTGGGCCGGCTCGCGGACGAAGGCCGCCTGAAGGTGACGGTGGCCGAGACGTTCCCCCTCTCGGAACTGGCGGCGGCCTTCGCACTGAACCAGCAGGGCCACACGGCCGGCAAGATCATCATCACCCTCTGACCCCTCCCCCGCAGTGCCGGGTCCGGGAGCGACCTCAGGCGAGGGTGGGGACGGAGCCGCAGGGGCCGTGGTCGACTTCTACTCCCGGGAGGGCGGCGCACCACGGGGCCGTCAGGGCGTTGAGGCGGGCTGCGTCCGGGGGATGGGTGCCGAGACCGATGGCGTAGTGGGCCGAAACGGGCGAGGCCTTGAAGGGGCGCGGCCAAGCGTGCGCGTCCCCGACCCCCGCCTCTGCGAGCGCCCCGAGCAGAGCCCGCATCCGGCCCCGTGCCCGGCCCAGGGATTCCTCGAACTCCTGCGGACCGTCACCCCGTACGCTCACCACGGCCCAGGCGGCGTGCCGGCGGTGCAGCGGCGGCGGTGCGAGGAGTTCCGCCTGCGCCTGCCCGGTTCCGGCGTCGGACTCCAGGAGCTCCCACGCCTGGTACAGCTCCTGGCCGAGGAGGTCGCGCAGGCCCGCACCCACCTGGGCCGTGCAGCTGCGGACCGGCGAGGACGGGGTGAGGACCGTCACCGGGTCCCCGGACTGCGGGGCGGCGGGAGCGGAGGTCAGGGCGACGGGGGCGTTCCAGTCCCAGGCGGCCCACGTCCCGAAGAACTCGCGGAGCAGGGCCGCGGGCGACAGGTCGGTGGCTCCGCGGACCGTCCGTGCCGCCAGCACCGCCCACGCCATCCCCGGCAGCCCGCCGAACGGCGCCGAATCCAGGCCGCGGATCCGTGCCCAGGCCTTCACCCGCCGAGCCAGGTCCGCGAAGGCCGCCTGCCGGGGCCCCTCGGAGCCCACGAAGCCGCGTACCGCATCGGCATCGCTGACCGCGCTCAGCGCGGTCGCCGCCGCCTCGCCGAGCTCCGCCCGGCACTGCACCGCCCGTGCCGGATCCACCGCCCCCGTGGGGACGACCACCAGGTCCACGTCCAGACCGTCGACGTGCAGCCGTAGCCCGGGCACCCGGGCGCCCGTCACCTGCCGGATCCGCCCGGCGGCCCGGGGCAGTGCTGCCACGACGCGGTCCCGTACCTCCGCGAGGTCGACCCCGCCGGGCAGTGCCGCGACCAGGTCCAGGTCCGCTCCCGGCAGGGCGCAGCCCATGCGGCGGGATCCGGCGACGTGGACCACCCCGGCGGGCAGGGCCTGCGCGATCCGGGCGGTGACGTCCTGCGCGCGCTGCTGGTCCCGGTCGGCGTGAGCCGACTTCGACACCGGCTCCGGCCCCGGCTCCGACTGCTGCGGCAGCCACCGCACCGTGCCCGTCCCGAGCTCCACCGTCGCCCGGACCCGCATCGGCTCGTCCCCGCGCCGCGAGAGCACCGCCAGCTCCCCGACCCGCGCCGGGAACTCTGCCCCGGCGCCGCCCAGCCGCGCCGTGAACTCGGCCAGCGCCTGCTGCGGATCGGTACTGAGCCCCAGCGTCAGGTGCGGCGTGTACCCTTCGCCGCGCCCCCGGCAGCCGGGGAACCGTGCGGCAAGTTCCCGCCGCAGTTCCTGCCAGGGCGCCTCGCCGGCGGCGGCCGGGTCCAGCCAGAGCACGGCGTCCTCCCGGCGCCCGAAGCTGTGCACGCCCGCCAGCCGCACCGCGAACGGGGCCGTCGCCGCGGCCGCCCCGGCGAGCAGCGGCAGAGCCTCCTCGAAGGAGGACTCGGGAACGAAGCCGAACAGCAGGTTCACGTGCGCCGGCCAGCGGCCGGCCGCCGGGTCGTGTTCCCGGCGCAGCCCCTCGACCCCGGCATGGTGCGGGGGCAGCCACGCGACCGCCGTGTGCGCGGTCGCCGGCACGTGTAGCACGGCACTTCGCGCGTCCGTGCGGGTCGCGGCCGTGGTCTCGGCTCCGCCGTTCTCCGCCGCGAAGTCCAGGACGGCCTCGACCCCGTAGTGGTCGGAGACGAACAGGCCGTCCGGGTCGGGCGAACCACCCCGGAGGGCCGCCCGGCGCACCTCCGCGCCCGCCGACCGCAGCAGGACGCGGTCCAACCGGCCGGGACGACCCGACAGCGAGCTCACGGCGGCCAGCGGATTGGCGGCCGGGTCGAAGGTCGGCGTGGCGTCCTGCGCCCCGTGCACCTCGCTCCACGCGTCCCGCATGCCCAGGACGGCCGCGGGCCCGTCCGGCCCGCCGCGGCCGTCGTTGAAGTCGCCGAGCAGCGCCACGTCGGCGTTGACGCCGTTGAACCCCTCCTGGATGCGGGCCAGTTCGTCGCCCCGCCGCCCGGCCCCGTTCTCACTGTGATCGCTGGTCAGGTGGACGCCGGCCACGACGAGCGGCCCGCCGGCCGTGCGCACCGTCACCGCTGCGACGGCCTTGTACGGGCCCAGCAGGTGCAGCCCGGCCTCGGCCACCGGCAGCCGGCTGAGCAGGACCAGCCCGCTCGTGGAGACGTCCTTGCCGGCAGGGTCGGTGCCGATCGTGTACCCGGCCCGTACCCACGGCTGCGCCAGCAGCATGCCGAGCAGCTCGGGCTCGACCTCCTGCAGCGCGATGACGTCGGCGTCGGCCGCCTCCAGCTCGGCGAGCAGCAGCGGCCTGCGCCGGGCGGTGGCGATGCGCGGGGCGTCGTACCGGTTCCACAGCGTGTTCCACGTCAGCAGCCGCACCCGCCCCGGCGCCGGCTCCGCCGCCGCCCCCGGCGGGGGACACTCGGCGGGCCGCCAGGCGCCGGTGGCCGGGTCCCAGACGTGCGGGGTGCGGGCGGTGAAGAAGGGGGCCCGCAGCAGGCGCGGGGCGCGGACCCGCCCGGCCCGGCTGGCGTCGATGACGTCCAGGCCGCTGGCCCGGTCCCAGACGAGCTCGCCGTCCGCCTCGACGAACAGCACCCGGTGCCAGGGGATGTCACCACCGGGCACGAAGGCGGGCAGCGGGATCCGCTTCGGCGGCGCCCCGCGCTGGTGCAGCCCGAGCACGAACCGCGCCGGGTCGAACCGGGGGTCCCATCGGACCTGGTGGTAGAGCTGCTCACTGGTACGCATCAGAAGTCCCCGTCCGTCGCGCCGAGGGCACCCGCGGTGTCCTCGACGGTGCCGCCCGCGCCGATGTAGCGGATGCGGTGGGCCTGCCCGTCCCCCGGGTACGGCGGGCTGAACCGGTGCAGCTGGGAGGCCAGCACCTGCGGCGGCACCGGGTGGGGGCGCACGGCGTTGCGCCGCAGTAGCTCGGTCTCCTCCACCAGCACCACCGCATGGGTGACCAGCGCGTCGCGGCGGGCGGCGACCGCGCCGGCCAGCCCCCGCTGCTGCGCGGTGAGCGAGGTGGCGTCCCAGACGACGGTGCCGCCGGCGGCCAGCGCCGAGTCCAGCCGGTCCAGGCCCTCGCGCAGCACGTCCGCGTTGGCGCGCTGGTCGGCCCGGGAACCCCGGGCGGCACGCAGATCGTCCAGGCCGATGTACGCGGCCACGCCCGGCAGGCTCCGTGCGTACGTGCTCTTCCCGCTTCCCGACGGCCCGCACAGCTGCACCAGCCGCGGGAAACCGCCGTTCCGCCAGCGCCAGGTCGCGGCCACCGCCTCCTCGGCGGTGGAGAGCCCGCCCCGCGCGCACGCCTCGCGGGCCTCGGCCCAGCAGCGGTCCGCCGCGTCCGCGTCCAGGTCCGCCAGGGCCGTCCGCAGCCCGTCGCGCAGCGGGCCGAGCGGGTCGCGGCCGAACAGCCCCTCCTCCTGCGCGTACAGCGCCGACCACTCCACGCATTCCCGGGCCTCGGCGTCCGCCGGCCCCCCGGCCCCCGCACCGGCCCCCGGCCGCGTCCCGACGGCCGCGGCGAGGGCGTGCAGCACCCCGAGGTCGGCCGCGGAGGCCATCCGGACCAGCCCGGCCCGGCGCAGCTCGTCCGGGAACGGCTGCCGCAGCCGCGGATACAGCCCCACCAGGTCGGCGACCCGGCGCGCCAGCGGCATGCCGAGCGGCCCCGCCGCCAGCCCCGCCGCGACCCGGGACCGCGGGGCGCGGTGCAGTACGGCCGCGAGCACGCCGGCCAGCCGGGCGTCCCCGGTGCGGCCCAGCGCGTCGAGCCGCCCCGTCACCTCGGCGACGACCGCATCGACGGCATTGCTACCGGGAGCCGGGGCCGGGGCCGGAGCCGGGGCCGAACCCGGAGCCGTGTCCCGTCCCGGCCCGTGCTCCCGCGCGGGCCCGAGCCCGGCCCCCAGGCCCACGGCGGCGGTCAGCCCGGCCACATCGGGCTCGGCACCCGACCGCACCGCCCACAGGGCGGCCTGCGGGCCGAGGCCGTTCGCCACCACGGGGGCGTACATCCAGTGAGCGTCGGTCTGCACATGACCGCCGCGGACCCACTTGGCCACGCACCGCCCGAAGTCCGCGCGGGCGAAGCCGTCCGCGGTCCGCACGACGTAGCCCTCCTGCCGGGCGGTGTCGACGCGCAGCCTGCGCAGCGCGCGTTCGTCGAAGACGCCCCGCCACAGCACGCGTGGGGTCGGTACCCCGAGACCGTGCAGGAAGCGCACGGTGCCGTCCCAGTCCAGGCACTGCTCGCCGTCCCACACCGAGAACCCGTAGAACCAGCTGTCGAGGTCCTCGTACGGGATCGAGTGCCGGGCGTACAGGTTCTCCCCGCACACGCGCCGGCCGGCGGGTATGCCTGCGCCGATCCGGCTCTGGAGGCCCTTGACCCAGGCGCGCGACGGGTGGTGGCCGGAGTCGAGGGAGCGGGCGTGGAGGCCGTCCGCGTACAGGGTGGTGTTCTCCCCGTCGAGCTTCTCCGTCACGACGACCTCGCGCCCGGCGAGGCCCGCGAGTCCGGCGGTCCGCACGTCGTCCGCCGTCGTCCCCGGCGACCACGGCAGGTGCGGGGTGCGGGGGTAGTGCGTGCGCATGAACGGCTCCTGCTCTACGACGTGGTGCCAGGTCACTGTAGGTTTCCGGCCCGGCCCCCTCCACCCAATATCCACCCGGCCCGCCCCGCCATGCCCCGGCTCCGAGGAGACCGCCGGGAGCACGGAGCCGGCACCGGTGGGTGTGGCGGGGCTGCCGGGTCAGGCCGGCTGACCGTCGAGGAGGGTGAGGATGTCCGCCGTGGCGCGGACGTCGCCGAAGCTGCGGTAGACCGTCGCCAGGGTGGCGTTGTGGGCGGTGTCGCTGCGCGTCGCGCACCCGTCGGCCGCCAGGACGACGCGGTAGCCGAGCGTCGCCGCGTCCCGCACGGTGGCCTCCACGCACACGTTGGTCACGAGGCCGCACACGATCACCGTGTCCACACCGCGCTCGTCGAGGACCTCGGGCAGGGGGCAACGTCCCGGGAAGAACGCGGAGGCGGCGGTCTTCTCCACCACCGCATCCTCCGGGGCCGGCACCAGCTCGGGCCACAGCCGGTCCGCAACGGTGCCCGTGCCCCCGGCGAGCCGGTAGCGTTCGGCGACCTCGGGCCCGTAGAAGTCCACCGCCCACCGAGTGGGCTGCGCCGCGACGGCCGGTAGCACCCAGGCAACGGTCCCGCCGGCCGAACGCGTTCCGTCCGCGAGGGCCTGCACCTGCGGCACGATGCCCAACCCGAACCCGTTCCCCGCCACGAAGAAGCGCACCATGTCGACCACGACCAGCGCCGTCCGCTTCCCGGACAACTCGGTGTACGCGTGGCGGTGGCCCCGGCGGCGCTCGTGCCGCGCGTACTCGTCCGCCTCGATCCGCCAGGCGTGCCGCCGCCGTTCCATCCCGTCCAACCCGTCCATCCCGTCCAACCCGTCCATCCCGTCCATCCCGGCCCTCACGTCGATCCCCTGCGCGTCCCTCAGAAGTCGGCTGCTCAACGGCACATGGCAACGATCTCGGGGGCGACCGTGCCCTTGGCCGCCTCGCACAGGGGCCCCATGTCGTAGCCGCGGCCCGGGGCGGCCCCGGGATACGGCTGGGCGGGCGGCCGTTTGCGCGGTTTGGCCGGGGAGCGGGGCGTGGAGGACGACGTCGACCCGGACTTGGAGGCGGACCTGGGCTTGGACTGCGCGGCGGGGCGGTTCCCGGTCCGGGGCGGCGGGCCGGCGGGAGGTTCGGGTTCCGCCGCGGAGGGAGGAGTCGGGGCACCCGGTGCGGGTGGCGGTGTCGTCACCGGGAGTGGCGCCAACGGGCGGGCCGCACTGGCGGGTTGACGGATCGCCGCCCCGGCGGCGGGATCAGGTGCGGGAGGGACCGGGCGCGCGGACGGCCGGATGGTCACGCACCCGGCAGTCAGCATCACAGCGGCAAGGATCAACGGCAGGGGCGGAGTTGCTCGGCGCGGCTGCATCCGCCCAGCTTGCCGCAAGGGCGGATCGACGATCCACGAGCCGTCACGCGTACGGGTGATGCACGCCCGCGGCTCACGCCGGCGTGCGGCCCCGCGAGGCGAGCCGCAGCGCGTGCTCCAGCGGGCCCCGGCGCAGCGGGCTGTCCGCCCAGACCCGCTGCCAGCCCCAGGCCGCGGCGACCGACACGCCGGCGAACACGGCCAGTGCGGTCCAGGACCCGGCGCCGTGCGCCGGGCCGGCCAGGACCAGCGCGTGGAGGACGTACGCGCTCAGCGCCATCGCCCCGAGCGCGGCCAGGGGCCCCAGCAGCAGGACGCCCGCCCGGCGCTGCGCGGCCAGGACGAAGAGACCGATCAGCGCGCAGCCCACGCCCGCGTTGCCGATCGTCTCCAGCGGGGTCTGGCTGTACGGGTCCGCCACCAGCAGCCACTCCCAGGACGTGCTGGGGATGGCCCCGAACTGCCCGCCCAGCACCGCGCCCACCGGATCGGCGGCGGCCGCCGCCTCCGGGTGGCGCTCCGCTATCACCGACAGCAGCCGCTCCCGGCCGCCCAGCGGGTGGGCCCACAGCCAGGCGGTGCCGTACCCGGCGACCGCGGCGGCCGTGCCCCACACCGCCATCCGTACGGCGGAGCGGCGCTCCCGCAGGTCGCACAGCCGGCCGAGGGCCAGCCCGACCAGGACGTACGGGAGGTAGGTCGCCAGCGGGTACGCGCCGGTCAGCAGCAGTTCCAGCAGGGTCCGGCCGAGCCCGTCCCAGCTGGTCAGGGCGGAGAGCTCGGGAACCGCGCCACGCCCGGAAGCCGCGTACCCGAACACGGGCCCGAGCAGGTACGACAGCAGCGGCCCCGCCACCACGGACGCGCCGGCGACGGCGGTCAGCACCGGGGTGGTGAGCCGGGTGAACGGCTCGGCGGCCAGGAAGTACAGGGCGAAGAAGGTGAGGATGACCAGGATCCCCGGCCACAGTGCGGCCAGGAACAGCCCGAGCACGCCCAGTACCGCGCAGCGGGTCAGGAGCGGGCGGTGACGCTGCGCCCAGGTGCCGGAGCCCTCCGCCGGGGTGCCGCCGCCGCTGCGCTGGGCGAGGGCCAGGGAGAACCCTGCGAGGAGGGTGAACAGCGCGGGTGCGCGTCCGTCCGCCGCGACGATCAGCCAGCCGGCGCCCTCGGGCTGTGGGCCCGGGCCGACGTGCACGGCGAACATGCCGAGGACTGCGAGTCCGCGGACGGCGTCCACCCCGGTCAGGCGGCCCGGTCCCGCCTTGCCGCGCGGACGGGAAGCGCCGGCCACTCGCATGCCTGTGCTTGCCTCTCCTCTGTCCCGGCCGTGGCCGGTGTTTTCACGTGGTCGGACCGGCGGGTTTCATCCCGACAGTCCGCGCCGCGAACATACCAGGGTCGGCGTAACAAGGTAATAAGTCGGTATGGCCGGTAGTGAGCGGCCATAGGGGGGCGGTCCGCCCGCACCATCGGGCCGCGGGCGGGCCGCCGCCGGGCCGCCACCCGGCCGCGGCCGGGGAAATCCCGGGTGCGCGGCCCCCGGTCCCGCAGCATGGGAGCATGAACGACACCGTGTTCACCTACACCCTCTACATCCTGGCCGACCCCGCACGGGTCTGGGAGGCCCTGACCGACCCCGCCTTCACCCGCCGGTACTGGGGCCTGAGCTTCGAGACGGACTGGGCGGTCGGCTCGCAGATGACGTGGGTGGAGCGCGGGGCCCGGACCAGCGATCCCGAGCAGGTGGTCCTCGACTGCGTGCCGGACCGCAGGCTCGCGTACACCTGGCACACCTTCACGGAGGAGTGGGCGGCCGCGGTCGGGGTCGGCGAGGAGTTGCGGGCCGAGCTGGCCGGACAGCCGCGCACGAAGGTGACGTACGAGATCGAGCCGATCGGGGACGCGCTCACCCGGCTGACGATCCGCCACGAGGGCTTCGAGCCCGGCGGCACGCTGATCGGCATGTGCGGCGAGGCCTGGCCGGTCCTCGCGTCCAGCCTCAAGACCCTGCTGGAGACGGGGGCCCCGCTGCCGGAGGAGGGCGGCCCCGCGTCCGGCTCCGGCCCGGACGCGGGATCGCCTGCGGTGTGACCCGGGCCACGAGGGCGGGCCGGGCGGCACCCTGCGCACGGGCTCCCACCGGCGGTCGTGTGGAATGGCCTGCATGGGGACACAAGAGGACCTGATACGCCCGGCCGGAGCGGAGACGCCCCCCGAGCACTGGCGCTACACCCGCCACCTCGAAGCCCTGGCCGCTGCCGCGACCCGTGCCGCGCCGGCCAGTGCCCCGGACGCGGGGCACGCCGGGCCCCCGGCGGGCGCCTCCGCCGAGGCCGCGGGAGGTGCCGGCGCCGATGCCGTGGGCGGTACCGGTGCCCTCGCAGTCGCAGTCGCAGTCGCAGTCGCAGTCGCCGAGGCAGACGCCGTGGCCGCCGTCCTGCGCGACCCCGACCCGGTGATGGCCGAGAGCGCGGTGGTCACCCACCTGGACCGCCGCGCCGCGCAGCTCCTCGACGACGCCGCCTTCCCCGGCTGGGCCGACGCCATGGCCGTGGCCCTCGGTGACCGTGCTTTCCCCGCCCACAGGCTCCGCGAGTGGACCTTGCTCAGGGCGGTCCGCCGTGGCGAGCCGTGGTCGACGGCGGAGCTCACCGCCGCCTCCGACTGGTGCCAGCGCACCGCGGTCCGGCTGCTGACCTCGTACGAGGCGCTCACCCTGCTCGCGGCCTCGGCCCGCACCCGGCGCGTCCGCAACGCCGCCGCCCAGCGCCTGCGCCGCAGCACCCTCCCGGCCTGACCGACCCGGAGCCCCTGCCGGAGGCCCGGGCGCCGCGGCCCGCCGGCGCTCGTACGGGGCGCAGGGTCCGCGGTGTGGTGGACTCCCGGAGCAGGGGCGGGAGTTGTCGGGGGGCGGGAGCGTCGGTTCCGGGGTTGCCGTGGCGCCGGTGTCGGGGACGAAGGAGGACGCAAGGGGTGAATCGGGGTGGCGGCGGCCGCGGATTCGATCGCTCTGCACAGGAGTCTCGTCATTCGGGCGTGCGGCGGTTTATGGTCTGCCTACCTGGCCGGGTATCAGCGTTGATCAGATGCCGTTCCACTGGAGGCTGTACTCCGTGTCGCACGTTTCGCAAGCTCCCGTCACCACCCCCGACGACGAGCCGGCCATGCCCGTTCCCACCGCGTACGGCGAGGTCAAGGGGTGGTTCTCGGACTGTGACCAGGCGCTCTTCGACTGGTTCCTGACCCACCAGAACGGGGACGGGGTGAAGCCGGGCGATCTCCTGGAGCTCGGCGCGTTCATGGGGAAGAGCGCGATCTTCCTCGGGCAGTACCTGCGGGACGGCGAGGAGTTCACCGTCTGCGACCTCTTCGACTCGCCGGCCCCGGACGAGTCCAACCTCGCGGAGATGCAGGGCTCGTACCCGACGCTGACCCGCCGCGGGTTCGAGACGAACTACCTGGCGTTCCACGAGGAGCTGCCGACGCTCATCCAGGCGCCGACCTCCGTGGTCCCCGACCGGGTGCGTCCGGCGAGCTGTCGGTTCATCCACATCGACGCCTCCCACCTGTACGAGCACGTCGTCCAGGACATCGCGTCCTCCCGGGCCGTGGCGGCCCCTGGAGCCGTCGTGGTCTTCGACGACTACCGCTCCGAACACTGCCCCGGCGTCGCGGCCGCGGTGTGGGGTGCGGTCGCGGTCGAGGGACTCCGGCTGATCGCCGTGTCGGGTGCGAAGCTGTACGCGACCTGGGACGACCCGGAGCCCTACCGCTCGGCGCTGCTCCAGTGGCTGGAGGGCCGGTCCGACCTGTGGACCGGCGTGGAGGTGGTGGCCGGCCAGCAGCTGGTCCGCATCGGCGACCACGGGGCCGTCCCGCCGCAGCTCCCGAAGCCGCTGCGGCCGGCTCCCGAGCCGGTCGCCCCGCCCGCGCCCGCGCCCGCGCCGAAGCCGGCACCCCGTCCGGGCGCCGCGTGGCGCAAGCTCGCCAAGGACCTGCTCCCGCCGGTGGTCACCCGCGCGATCGTGGCCGAGCTGCGACGCCGGCGCCGCTGACCGCCCTCCCGCGCGCCGTCCCGCCCGCCTTCGGTGCGGGCCCCGTCACGGGGCCCGCACCCCACGTACGGTGCCGCGTCAGTGGCCGCGGCGGACGCGGGCGGCACGGCGGGCCTCGGCGAGCGCCTTGGCCTCCGCCGTCTTGCGGGAGTCCTTGCCCTTGCCCGGGCGGCCCGGCCGGCTGCCGATCCCGCGGAAGCCCAGCTCCGTGCCGGACGGGCGGCCCTTGGCGTCGGTCGGTGCGGCGCCCGACAGCGGCACCCCGGAGGGGGCCTTGGCCCCGGTGATCCGGTGCAGTGCGGCCTCGCCGGAGCGGACCTGGGTCGTGGTGGGCCGGATCCGGGCGTCCGCCATCAGTCGGACGACGTCCCGCCGCTGGTTCGGGGTGACCAGGGTGACGACCTTGCCGGACTCGCCGGCCCTGGCGGTGCGCCCGCCGCGGTGCAGGTAGTCCTTGTGGTCGGCCGGCGGGTCCACGTTCACGACCAGGTCGAGGTCGTCGACGTGGATGCCGCGCGCGGCGACGTTCGTCGCGACGAGGACCGTGATCGTCCCGTCCTTGAAGTGGGCGAGCGTCCGGGTGCGCTGCGGCTGGGACTTGCCGCTGTGCAGCCCCTCCGCCCGTACGCCCATGGCCCGCAGGTGCTTCACGAACTGGTCCACGCCGTGCTTGGTGTCGAGGAACATCAGCACCCGGCCCTCGCGGGCCGCGATCTCGGTCGCCGCGGTGACCTTGTCGGCGGCGTGGATGTGCAGGACGTGGTGGTCCATGGTGGCCACCGTGGCCGCGGACGGGTCCACGGAGTGCGAGACCGGGTCCTTCAGGTAGGTCCGCACCAGCTGGTCGACGTTGCGGTCCAGGGTGGCCGAGAACAGCATCCGCTGTCCGTCGGGGCGCACCTGGTCCAGGATCTCGGTGACCTGCGGCATGAAGCCCATGTCGCACATCTGGTCGGCCTCGTCGAGCACCGTGATCCGCACCCGGTCCAGGTGCACGTCGCGCCGTCCCACCAGGTCGCTCAGTCGACCCGGAGTGGCCACCACGACCTCGGCGCCGGTGCGCAACGCGCTGACCTGCCGGCCGATCGACAGCCCGCCGACCACCGCGGCCATCCGCAGCCCGAGGGCCTGCGCGTACGGGGTGAGCGCCTCGGTCACCTGCTGCGCCAGCTCGCGCGTCGGCACGAGGACCAGTGCCAGCGGTCGCTTCGGATCCGCCTTGCGGCCCGCGGTGCGCGCCAGGACGGCGAGGCCGAACGCCAGCGTCTTGCCCGAGCCGGTCCGGCCGCGGCCCAGGACGTCCCGGCCGGCCAGCGAGTTGGGGAGGGTGGCGGCCTGGATGGGGAACGGTTCCGCCACCCCGGACTCGGCCATCGTCCGCAGCAGCTCCGCGGGCAGGTCGAGCTCGGTGAAGGCCTCCACGGGCGGCAGGGCCGGGGTGAGCGGCTCGGGCACGGCGAACTCGCCCTGCGGGGCCGGGGTCCGGGGCGCCCTGCCGGACGGGCCGGCGCCCTTCGCGGCACCGCCGTCGGGGGCTGCCTTGGTGGCGGGCCTGACGCCGAAACGCCCGTAGGGGGACGGGTTCCTCATGCAGAGCCTTCCGTGGGACACGAAAAGGGGAATTTTACCATCGGTGGATTCAGGCCCCGGGGGCCGCGGGGTCGAGCTCCCCGGACCGCAGACGGTCCAGGTGTGCCCGTGCCTCGGCCGTCGCGCGGGCGAACCAGTCGGCGATGACGGCGACCTCCTCGGGGGAGTACTCGGCGAAGAGTGCGGCGAGCCGGTCGTAGAAGGGCGCGTACATCGCGACCACCCGCTGGGCCGCCACCGGGTCGGCCACCACCCGGACCCGTCGCCGGTCGGCCGGATCGGGCTGCCGCTTCGCGTACCCCGAGCGCTCCAGGCGGTTGAGGACGCCGGTGACCGCCCCGGTGGTGAGGTTGGCCAGTGCGGCCAGGTCGCCCGCCGAGAGCGGCTCGTCCCCGGCTCCCAGGACGTGCCCCAGGCAGGTCAGATCGGTGACGTTGAGCCCGAGCAGCTGCGCCACCTCCTGCTGCCCGATGAGGCCCAGGGCGACGTAGTGGTCCATCCGGGAGATCGCCTCTCCGGCCGTGGCCGGGGGGCGGGTCTTGCCCTCCACGCAAAGACTCCTTAGCATCTAAGTTACTTAGTTCGCGAGATACTTCTTTGATCAGATGTTTAGCTCGCGAGATAAGGCGTATTGCCCCAGCCTACTTCGGGAGAACCATGAGCGCGCACGGAGACGCCGACCTCGGACACACCGTCGCCGGCTGGACCGGCACCACGCTGGCGGTACTCGGTTCCGCCGGCGCCGGCGCGGCCCTCTGCGCGGGCTGGACGCCGGGCATCTGGCTCGGCCTCGCCCTCGTTGCCGCGGCCGCGGTCGTCACCTGGCTGCTGCACCTCGCCGGCTGGGGCAAGCCCAGCGGCCCCAGGCCCGCCGCCGCGCGGGACTGGCGGGTTCGGGACGCCGTCGCCCGTACGGGGCACGTCGACTGCCTGGGCTGTCGGATGAGCGGCGGCCGGCGCGCCGCCGCCGCTGCGGCCCGGGTGCCGGGGCCCAGGGGCGCCGGCGCGCTGACGGCCGCCGCGGACAGCGGCACGGGAACGTCCGCTTGAACGTTCGAGGGGTCCCCGGTTGGCCGCACCAGGGTGTGATCCCAGGGGCACGTGGGCAGGATCGGGGTGGCGGCACCGTATGTGCTGCCCGCGTGGAACGTTGAGAAGGATCAGCACCGATGGCAACAGGCACCGTGAAGTGGTTCAACTCGGAGAAGGGGTTCGGCTTCATCCAGCAGGACGACGGCGGCCCGGACGTGTTCGTCCACTACTCCGCCATCCAGACATCCGGCTTCCGGGCGCTGGAGGAGAACCAGAAGGTCCAGTACGACGTCGTCAAGGGCCCCAAGGGTCCGCAGGCCGAGAATGTGATGCCCATCGGCTGACCCACTCCGCTTCACGAGCCGGGCCGACGTGAGAGGCAGGCCACGAGCCCCGCCGGTCGACGGCGGGGCTCGTGCCGTTCCACGGCCTCCCAGGCGTCATGTGCCGCGGCACGCCTCCTCGTCATGTCGCGGTCATGTCGCGGCACGCAGGGTCAGGCCTCCCGCAGGACGACGGCCGAGACCGGGCAGGCCCGCACGGCCTCGCGCAGCAGGGGACTGCCGTGGCCGTCCTCCCGCCCGGGCAGGACCCGGCCGAAGCCGTCGTCGTCCTGGGTGAAGACGTCCGGGGCGGTCAGGGCGCACTGACCGGCGCCGATGCAGACGCCGGTGTCGACACCGACGGCGAGGCGCCGCGGCGGCCCGCCGCTCACCACGTCACCGGCAGCTCGACCATGCCCTGGACGGTGTCGCCGGGTTTGAACGGGATCGCGTCCGGCTCTGCCGCCAGGCGCAGCCCGGGCAGCCGCGCGAAGAGGGTGCCCAGCGCGATCTCCATCTCGGCGCGGGCCAGGTTCTGTCCCAGGCACTGGTGGATGCCGAAGCCGAAGGCGACGTGGTGCCGGGCCGGGCGGTGCCAGTCCAGTACGTCGGGCTCCGCGAAAACGGCACCGTCCCGGTTGATGACGGAGGTGGAGAAGACCACCCCGTCGTCCGCCCGGACCGTCACCCCGCCGACTTCGATGTCCTCCGTGGCCACCCGCAGCATGCCGTCCGCGATCGACAGGAACCGCATCAGCTCCTCCACGGCTACCGTGATCAGCGCGGGGTCGGCACGCAGCTCCGCCAACTGCTCCGGGTGCCGCAGCAGGGTGAAGGTGCCCAGCGAGATCATGTTGGCCGTGGTCTCGTGCCCCGCGATCAGCAGGATCGCCGCCAGCGAGACCAGCTCGTCGACATCGGTCTCCCCGGTCTCCAGGCGCCGCTCGACGAGCTCGTCCAGGAGACCGTCGCCGCGTTCCGTCCGCTTGCTCTCGATCAGCCCGGCCAGATAGCCGTTGATGCGGGTGCGGGCGTCCTCGACGTCGGCGACGTCCGGGCCCCGCAGCAGCCGCCGCGACTGCTCCTCGAAGAACTCGTGGTCCCCGTACGGAACTCCGAGCAGCGAGCAGATCACCATCGACGGCACGGGCAGGGCGAAGGCGCTGACCAGCTCGGCCCCCGGGCCGCGGGCCACCATGTCGTCGATCAGCCGGTCCACGGTCTGCTGGATACGGGGTCGCAGGGCCGCCGTCCGCTTCACGGTGAAGCTCGGGATCAGCATCCTGCGCTGCACGTTGTGCACCGGGTCGTCAACGCCGAGCAGTGCGGTGCGGCGGCCCCCCAGGCCCTTGAACCGCGGGCTGACGGCGGGGAAGCCGGCGTTCCCGCGGTCGGCGGAGAGCCGCCCGTCCGAGAGCAGCGCCCGCGCCTCGGCGTGCCCGGTGACCATCCACACGGACCGGCCGTCGAAAAGGCTCACGCGGGTCAGGGGGCGGTTCTCACGGAGGGGATCGTAGGCGGCCGGGGGGTGGTAGGGGCAGGTTCGGTCCTGGGGGAAGGCAACGGTTTCTGACATGCAGCACCTCGTAAGCGCGGTCCGTATTTCCGTCTCGCCTGAACCCCATTACATGCCCGGGGCACCTATCCCACCCATACCCGTTTCGGCCAGATGGGCCCGCCCACTCGCCCGGTCCCGCGCAGCCCTACCCGACCCGGCCCGGTCGGCATTGTCAGTGCCGCCTGTGAAGCTGGCGCCATGGACGACAGGATGCTCCGCCGCCGGGTGTACGGCGGCGACCACGACGATCCCGACCCGGGCCCGCGCCCCGGCCGCAGCTACGGCGAGCTCGTGGGCGGCCCCCTCGACGGACTCCTCCTCGACGTGACGGGCTGGAGCGCGCGCCAACTCGCCGAGGAAGCCGCCCTCCCCACGGAGATCGGCCGCTACGGTGCCGGCGGCCGGTCCCACTACCGCCGCCGCGCGGCCGATCCCGACCACTGGGACTGGGCGGGCGACAGCCGCTGATCCGTGGCCGCGGATCAGCGGGCGGCGTGGCCGCGGCTCACGCTCCGCGCCCACAGCACCAGCGGGACCTGCAGCGGGAGCCGGCCGATGACGACCGCCCGCCAGACGGGGGAGCGGTGCCGCGCGTCGAGGGCCATCTGCACGTTCGCCGGGAACACGCCGACGAACAGTGCGGCCGCGGCCAGCGCCGCCGCCCGCCGGGTCCGCGGGTGCGCGACCCCGGCCGCTACGGCGAGTTCCACCGCCCCGCTCGCGTACGTCCACGTCCGCGGTCTGCCGGGCAGCACCCGCGGGACGATCGCGTCGAACGGCTTCGGCGCGACCACGTGCGCCGCACCCACCGCGGCCAGCAGACCGGCGAGCAGGGCGGGGGAGGAAGGGGTGCGCGGCATGGTCGTGGGTCCTCTCGCCGGGGAAGCGGGGATTCAGGCCCCGTGATCGTAGGCACGGGTCGGGGCTCGCTTCACCCGTTCGGGCCGTACGCGGCAGCATCGGAGGGATACGTGGCCGCCCTCCCCCGTGGTGGAGCTCAACCGGGCCGTCGCCGTCTCCATGGCCGAGGGCCCGCGGGCGGCGCTCCCGCTCGTCGACGCCCTGGCGGGACCCGGCGCTGCGCGGCTACCACCTGCTGCCCAGCGTCCGGGGCGACCTGCTGGAGCGGCTCGGCGGGCACGACGAGGCCAGCGCCGAGTTCGAACGCGCCGCCTCGCTCACCGACAACGCCCGCGAACGGACCTGTTGCTGCGCCGCGCACCGCCCCTGAACCCGACCCGCACCGGACCTCCGCCGGACCCGCCCCGGACCCCCGCCCGACCTGCACCGGAACGGATCCGAATCGGCCGGGGGCCGGCTCCGGTCTGGGGTGGGACGCGTACGCTCCGCCCCCCA